>CASBQE010000200.1 GCA_949127665.1 Synechococcales cyanobacterium PMM_0083 | reverse complement strand
TTAGCCTGCTCTAATTGCCAAACAACATCGGAAATAGGGTGCAAAAAAGCATCTAAGAACAAGCGATCGGCGCGGCTGAGTTGTTGTACGGCGACCACTTCGAGGTTTGGCAAAATGCGTAAAACTTGCTTTTGAGGAAGAGTTGTAGGAACATAGCGATCGCTTAAGCCGAGGAAATATGCACCCAAGGGAGTAATCCGAAAATAGGTTAAGCCATCATAGCGACTTAAACAAGACTCATAGTAGTAATCAATATTTCGATTATTTTGAAAATTGAATGAGCCATCATCAGGATGCATATATGCCACATCAATTAAACCTAATGTAGATACATACTCAAATAAGAAAGCGAGACTATAGCGAGCCTCTAAAATCATGAAATTTGCATCGTACAAAGAGCCATATCCGTCTAATGTCAGGCTTTCTGGATTGCGGCTGACTACAAACTCGTATCCAGCCGCGATCATGTAGCGAAAGAAATCAGCCAGTTTCACCCATTGCCCCACCGAACAATCTGTGAGGGCATCAACAATTTTACTGCGTCGTCCAGCAACGGCTGTAAGGCTGCGCTTGCCTTTGCCCGTTTGTCCTTTGATATTATCCACCCGCCGCAATTCATCCAGCACGGTGGTTTTTAACCAGTTTTTCCACAGGGCTTGTAAGGTCTTTTCGGCTGGTTCAGTCAGCGCTTTCTGTCCGGCTTTGGTCAAACTCAAGCGCTTGCCGTTTAATTCCACCAGTTTGCCTGCTTGCAACATCATCACCCAGGCAAAGGGTTTGATGGGTCCAATCAGATAATTGTACTTCCAGCCTGCGGGAGAATGAGTTTCTGCCCACTCGCTGTAGTAGTCTCCGGCTTCTAGCACCTCGGCGATCGCGCTTAAGGTCGCACCTGTGGGATAAAAAGTTTTATCGCTAATGGCAACTTTTCCCAAATCAACTAATCGCAAGACGGTTTGTAAATCTCGCCGTGCTAATTGTTCGGTTTCCTGCGACTGCATCGGCAACTCAACAGCACGAGTGATGCGTTGACGAGTCAGGGAATCATAGTCTTGCGAAGTGCTAGAAAAGGTGGCTGGCAAGCTCTCAATACTTTGAATCTGGGTGGTTTCCGGCGGGGGCACAAATGCCTTCAGTTGCGCCTTCACATCTTGGGGCAGGGTGTAGGTGTAGAACAGTAATCCTAAAATTGAAGGTTTATAGTTATAGGAATAACTATTGCCCGTTCCCCAAATTGGTTTCTCACCATACTTGTTGACAAACCGGGCTTCCTGGTAGCGATCGTCCGCAGAATGCACCACTTCTGAAATCACGGCTTGCTGAATGCGATCGCACTGGTTCCAGATTTGTTTTAGCCCTTTACCCTGCAAGTGTTGATGTACATAGCTGACCAGTTCAGCTTTACGGGTTGGAATCTTGCCCGCTGGAATCAGACCCGCCAGCGCCTTTAACTGATCCACCGTTTGGTTATTCAGCGCCTCAAGCAAGGTTGGAATGCGGTCGGGTTGGGAGTAATACGGCATAAATAACCGGGTTTAATTGACTTCTCATTAGAATACTTGCGATCGCGATGGTAGTCTATTCAGGCTCCGCCGCCGAGTTTGACCTTTTCATGAATCTTGGATGAACGCTGGGTTTGTTGCCAATCTAAGCCCAAGCCTTGGCGGCTCATGTGGTCGCGCACTTGAGAAATTAAGTTTTTTGAAGCAATATCTTGGGGTAATAATCCCGGTTGATTGCGGGTTGTTAGCCAGCCCGCGATCGCCCCAGCCGATGCGCCAATGCTCCATTCGCCCTGATGAATCCGCGTCATGCCGTTGGCAATATGGGTGACTGCAATGCCCTTGCCGCCAATCAACAGATTATCAACCCCGCGCGGAATCAGCCCTTCAATTGGGATCAGCGTCGGACGCACATTGGTTTCTAAGGTCGGTGCGCTGGAAGCTTCGCCATCATCTTCTGAATTGCGATATCGACAACCGTGAATATCGATGCTGTAGTGAATCCGAGCGATCGCGGTGGGGCTAAGATCACGCGATCCAGGAAGATCGATTCGTAAGTCCGCCTCGCGCACCGCAAATTCTCGTTGATTGTATGCTTTGCGCCCCACAATCCGCCGCCCTTCGCGAATATAGGGCACCATACTCAAGCCAGACTGAGTTTTCAAAGGCGATTCCGTGCCCCACAGGTAAGACATCGGTAGTTCTTTAGCGTGGTTTTCTAATAGCCAATGGGCAAACAACAGGGCATGATTTTCTCCGTGGCGCAGCGCTGCGATCGACAAACCGCCCAGCCAGTTTTGCCGCTGACCTGATTTATCAATGTCGGTATCGCTCAAAATCAGCGGCGGATTCATAAACTTCCAGTCGTTGCCGCGATTCCAGTTCACCAGGGTCATATCGCCGGGTGACGGAGTTGAAGCGTAAGGATCACCAGGATTAACGCTGACAATCCGGCGATAGTTAAAAAAGCTGCGTCCTGTAAAAACTGGAAACCCCTGCAAATCGTAGTCTTTGCGATGTTCTTCTTTAGAATAGCCAGATTCTAATCGGGTTAGGGTTTGCAGACTAGCGCCTTGATCATCCCGAATCGCCAGGACAAACGGAAAGGTAAACGCTTGAGTACAGTCCTGATTGTCTTGGCGAGATGCGTTGCGTTCGCCAGTGGTGGCGATCGAATCGGAGCCGAGTCGATGGGGAACGCCTGCCCAACCCACTAGTTCAGTGGTGTCGGTGGCATCAATCACCATCATGGTTTTGCCGGAGGGAGCCTCTAACCGAATCGGCGTTTTGTCAAACTCATTCGTGGAACTCCAGGCATACCATTTTGACAGTTCGGCTGAAAATCGCCCTTGGGGGAGGTAATTGGGGTCGCGAGGTGTGCGACGCACCGCATGGATGGCGGTTACAATCCGACCGCTAGCATCAAAGTCTGCCCCTTTAAATGCAGTGGCAACACTCCAACGGCTGTTGGGCGATCGCGTGGCGGCATTTTTCAAAAGCTGTTCTGAGGCGGAGGCTCCAGCGATCGGCGGGAAGCACAAGATTCCCACCCAGCAGCTATTGATTTCATCCACGCGGCGATCGCCTCTCAAGTTCGTCCAGTCTGGCAACTTCACAGTCTGCTTGGCAAGCAACCGCTTAAAGTGCATCCAGCTTTCCGAAAGTGTTTCATCTGATCGCATGACCTGCGATTCATCCAGCGCTGAAACTCCTTGAGAGCTAATCTGCCCACCCAACCAAGGCGTTAGCTCAATCAAACAGGTAGTAGCGCCCGATTGCATCGCATGAGAGGCAGCCGCGACTCCACCCAAAGAACCGCCAATCACGACCACATCACACGTCCACACTTCTTTGGCAGTGGGCAACGGGGAGAGGTGCGGTCTGCCGTTGCTGTTGAGTCCACCTTCGCTGTAGGCAACCGATTGAGCCGAGCCATCAGGCGATCGCCCAAGCCCAGCCCGAATCATGCCCAAACCTGTGCCGATAAAAAAGCTGAGGCACAGTACGACAGCGGAAATCAGCCAGACAGGTTGACCCGCGATTTTTTTCCGTCCAATTTTGACGGCATTTCTTAAGATAGTGGCAGTTAGCCGAATTAAAGCGATCGCCACTCCACGAATAATCGTTCTAAAAATACCGGGCTTGCTTCTACGTGCCGATCCTTGCCGATTCATCTGCAACGGTCGTCCAGACGAATTAATCCGACGCTTTGAACGATTCATGTTTACAGCAGAAAAACCAGAAGATGCTAAATGCGCCTTCCGAGCAGCCTGTTGACGAGCCGACCCCGATGACTGTGGCTTCACATCAACCCATCCAAGTCACACAACAACGAAAACGTTGTAACACACTCACTGCCCATCGCTGCATTTTTTTAGGAAAACCCCAGGTCATACCAATTTAAAATTGAAACACGACAAATGACTTTCTGAAAACGGCAATACTTCTTTGTCTTAGAACTCAAAATTCAAAACTCAAAACTCAAAACGGTATAAATACTGCTTACGGGAAACTGTCCGCAAGGTGCCTAAGCGCTCAAGTCTTGCGGCATTGTCTGGTTGGTCGTGACTGTGGGGTATCACCAGCGTTGGACGACCTGCCCATAATGCTTGAGCTGTCGTGCCCACAGTATGACCAGGCTTTTGTAATTCCAGCGCGATATTTCTTGGTGCGCTCTTAAAGCCGTGACCGGACAAATTTATCGAGGCGCTCCATCCCTTTTTTGATAGTGTCGGTGTCAGTCGCATAGGAAATGCGGACGTAGCCATCGCTGCCAAAGGCAACACCAGGAACCATGACAGCTTGTTGTTCTTCCAGCAATGCTTCACAAAATTCGATCGACTTCATGCCGGTGCGTTTGATGTTGGGCAGTAGGTAGAATGCGCCGTTGGGTTCTGCACAGGTGATACCGGGCATCTCATTCAGGTAGCCCAGCATTAGCTTGCGGCGTTGGGTAAACGCTTGCAGCATCTCTTGGATGGAGTCTTGCGAGCCTTCTAAGGCAGCGATCGCGCCATATTGAGCAAACGTACACACATTGGAAGTGCTGTGACTTTGAATCAAGCTGCAAGCGCGAATTAGTTCAACCGGAGCCGCCAAAAAACCAATCCGCCAGCCCGTCATGGCATAGGCTTTGGCAAAGCCGCTGCTGATAATAGTGCGCTCAAACGCCTCTGGACTGGCGGCTCCAATACTGAGGTGTTCGGCTCCATCGTAAAGCAGCTTTTCGTAAATCTCGTCTGAAACGACATAGAGATCATTTTCAAGCACTACTTTTGCTAGGGCGCGAATTTCATCCGGCGAGTAAACCATGCCTGTGGGGTTTGAGGGCGAGTTCAACACAAACAGGCGCGTATTCGATGTGATTGCCTTCTGTAGCTGTTCTGGGGTGATTTTAAAGGATGTGGTTTCATCTGTTTGCACAATTACGCAGGTGCCGCCTGCCAGAGTCACCATTTCGGGGTAGCTAACCCAGTAGGGCGCGGGGATAATCACTTCATCCCCCGGCTGAATCGTCGCCATCATCAGGTTATACAGGGAGTGCTTGCCGCCATTGGTCACAATGACATTTTCAGCGCCATAGCAAAGCCCGTTATCTTTTTGCAGCTTTTGGGCGATCGCCTGCCGCAATTTGATCTCGCCTGCCACGGCTCCGTAGCGAGTTTTGCCAGCTTCTAAAGCGTCTGTCGCTGCTTGGCGAATATGCGCTGGAGTCGGAAAATCTGGCTCTCCCACGCTAAAGTTGCAGACATCAACACCCTCAGCTTTCATCGCTTTTGCTTTCGAGTCGATCGCCAAGGTGAGTGAAGGGTTCACCTGCCCAACTCGTGCCGCCAGTCTCATTTGCATCCCGTTTACCACTGCTGCTTAGATTTAACTCAGGATACCTTAGCTATCTTTGAGTAATCACGTTTTTTCATGCTTTGTCAGCAAATCTAGACGATGCCCTTAAATCACACCGCTGCTCTATTTGCGATCGCGACTCCCAACTTCGAGCGCCTAGTAGACTTTTACAAAGCGCTGCTCACCCAAGAACCTGCCGCCTACACGCCCAATGTCTACGCAGAATTTCAACTGCCAGGAGTAAAACTAGGCATCTATCGCCCAAAGTTAAATGACGAATTACAAATGGCGAAGGGCGAATTATGGACTCCCATCAGTCTTTGTTTAGAAGTCGTTAATTTAGAAGCGGCGATCGCTCACATCACTGAGTTGGGCTATCCTCCCATCGGTGAAATTCTTACCGCATCTCACGGTAGGGAAATTTATGCTTGTGACCCTGACGGCAATAGACTGATTCTGCATCAAGGGCTTGGTTAACCTTTGGGATGTTCAACAGAATGACAATGGATCATTTATTGCTTAACCTGATGGGCGACTTTCCTAAAATAACGCAGGGCAAATTGGTCGCGCATTGCGTTTCTTAGCTTTCTTAACTTTCTTATACTGAATCACTCAATTGTTTTCTGGATCTGACGAGCAACCCATGCTTGGGTGCAAAAATCATCGCGATTACAAACAGCAGGGTTTGCAGCACTACAATACAGCCGCCAGTGGAGCCGTCAATGTGATAGCTGATGTAGGTGCCCATGACGCTAGAAAATACACCCGAAGCCATTGCAATTAGTATCATGTGGTCAAAGCGATCGCTCAACAGATACGCCGTTGCCCCTGGAGTGACCAGCATAGCAACCACCAAAATAATACCCACGGTTTGCAGCCCAGCAACCGCAGTCAGGGATAGCAAAGACAGCAGAACGTAGTAAAGAAAAACAATGTTAATTCCAATAGAACGAGCGTGAGTGGAGTCAAAGCAAAACAGGATTAGATCTTTGCGTAAAATCGCCAGTGTCACTAAGGTGATGACGCTAATGATAATGGTTTGCATAATATCCGAATCTGAAATGCCTAAGACATTGCCAAACAGAATATGGGTTAAATCAATTGAGCTTTTGACTTTAGAAACCAACACTAACCCTAAGGCAAAAAATCCGGTAAATACTAAGCCAATCACCGTATCTTCCTTCACACGGGTTTTTGATTTAATGAACCCGATCGCGATCACCGAACCCACCCCAAACACAAATGCACCAACCGCAAGGGGAATATTTAGGATATAGGCAATCACTACACCTGGCATGACCGCGTGGGAAACCGCATCGCCCATCAAAGCCCAGCCCTTCAAAGTCATAAAGCAAGATAGAGCGGAACACACTAGCCCCACCAGCGCACTCACCAAAATCGCCTTCACCATAAACTCGTGCTGCAATGGTGCGGCAAACCACTGAACTAAGTCCATGACTGATCCTCCTGATTGACTGGAGTGAACCGATTTTTGGCAGACGCGAAATCGCCAACCGAACCGCCAAAGGTGCGGGCTAGATTTTCCTCGGTAAACACCTCGGAGGTATCGCCATATGCCAGGATGCTGCGATTAATTAGCACCACTTGGTCGCAAAATGTGGTGATGGAGGCGAGATCATGGGTTGAGATTAAAATGGTATGCCCCGCTTGACGAAGAGCGATCAACAGATTGATCATCATTTTCTCGGTTTTGATATCGACTCCGGCAAACGGTTCATCCAGCAGTAAAACCATTCCCTGTTGCGCCAATGCCCGCGCAAAAAAGGTGCGTTTCTTTTGTCCGCCGGATAGTTCGCCAATTTGGCGATCGCGCATCTGCCACATTTCCACGCGCTCTAGGCTTTCCCTTACAGCCTGTTTGTCGGGCGATCGCGGAATCCGCAGCAGGTTCATGTAGCCGTAGCGTCCCATCATCACCACATCATAAACGCTCACCGGAAAGTCCCAATCCACCTCTTCTGATTGAGGAACATACGCCACTAGACACTTTTTTTGTATCTGGTGAATCGACAACCCATTAATCAAAATTTGTCCGGTAACAGGCTTGACAAACCCCATAATTGCTTTGAACAAGGTCGATTTTCCCGCCCCATTCATTCCCACCAAGCCACAAATAGTTCCGGCTTTGAGTTGCAGTGAAGCGCTGTGCAGTGCCACTTTGCCATGATAGGCAACCGTCACATTTTTAACATCAATACTGATCGCATTCATAGGGTTCCTTTAATTGCCTTGTAGTCCTTTTATCAGAGTGTTGACGTTGTATTCCAGTAGCTTCAGATAGGTTGGTGCCGAACCATCAGGAGGAGATAGAGAATCGACATAAAACACGCCTGCAAATTTTGCGCCGCTTTCCTTCGCAACCTGAAGCTGCGCCTCGTTGCTGACCGTACTTTCGCAAAACACCGCCGGGATTTGATTCTCCTTGACGGTATTAATTACCCGTTCTACTTGTTTTGGCGTGGCTTGCTGCTCGGCATTGACTGCCCAAATATAGACTTCCTTCAAGCCATAGTCGCGGGCAATGTAGGAGAATGCCCCTTCACAACTGACGATGTAGCGTTTGTCAGGAGGAACGGCAGCGATCGCTTGTTTCAGTTGGGTATCGATCGCCCGAATCTGCTGACTGTAAGCTTTGGCATTCGCGTCATAGGTTGCTGCATTCGCCGGATCAAGCTCCCCTAGCGCCTTGCGAATGTTATCAGTGTAGATCAAGGCATTTTGGGGTGACATCCAGGCATGAGGATTAGGCTTCCCATTGTAGGCATCATCGGCAATATTAACGGGTTCAAAGCCTTCACTTAAGGTGACGTGGGGAACTTTGGGCAAACTGTTGTAGAATCTCTCTGCCCATCGCTCTAGGTTCAAGCCATTGTCTAAAATCAGATCAGCCTTTTGTCCCCGTTCTAAATCACTCGGCGTGACTTCGTAACCGTGAATCTCTGCCCCTGGCTTGGCGATGGACTCCACGATCGCTTTGTCTCCCGCCACATTTTTAGCCATATCTGCCAAGACAGTGAAGGTGGTCAAAATCACCTTTTTCTCGTTCTGAGCCGGACTCGTAGTCGGCTGAGAGCTAGAGACTGCATCTTGCTGTGGCGGTGCAGCCTGTGGGGTACATCCGTATAGCAAAAATCCCAGTAGCAATCCAGATAACGCTGTCCAGAAACCTTGTGTGATGAAAGACTGCGAAATATAGCTAAACTTACTCTTCATTCTTTCATTTCATAAATCTTTCACTCTTCAAAAATTAGCATAGATTACGTGAAATATGAAAATATTATGAAACAAAATGCATGAGCCTCGGAATCAGCGGTGGTGCAAGATTTTAGTTTGGGTCGGACCTCTAAGTTGGCTTGTGATGGCGATTTATGTTCTGATCGGAAATCGTGAAATGTGGGCAGGGTTAGCTGCACTTTACATCAGTATTCCAATCAGCTTGGCAATTCATGCGATCGCACCACTAGCCCTGAT
>CASBQE010000199.1 GCA_949127665.1 Synechococcales cyanobacterium PMM_0083 | reverse complement strand
CCAATTATCAACACATCGCACCAACCATTAGAGCAAGTTGTGGAGTCTATTTCTACAATACTTATGCAGGCGATCGCGATCAGCTAATTGCTTTCCGCTCTGCCTGTTGGTATTCCTGGGCAGAATTCATGCGATCGATTTAGCAACTAGCAGAATATTCATTTGAATGGGTCTTACCGGGGCATGGTCGTCGCTATCATGCAGACCGCGAAACGATGCAGCAACAGATGCATCGTTGTTTAACTTGGATGACACGAATGTAGCAGGTGTTGAGTTTCAGATTTCAGATTTTACATAAAGGAAAATAACTTATGCAAATGAGAAAGGAGTGCTTTGGTGCGATGTCTCTTCGTTCTGGCGAACATAATTTTCCCATCAAAAAATGCCTCCGTTAAGGAAGCATTTTTGTCATGATTGAAGTGAAGATAATCTCTAAGGTTAGTCTTTAGAGATAAAGTCTTGTCCTTGCTTGATCGCTTGTTGACCAATATTTCTGAACACCCAGCCTAAAGCCAAGGCTAAAGGAAGAATAACAATGAGTAAACGCCAGTCCATAAATACCTCTCAGCCCGTTGATAAAGTTTTTTGAATGATTCTCATACTTCTGTTTTATCGTATGTGAGTGCGTTTTACTAGCCCTTTTGTAAAAAGATTGGTTTGTTAAAATTGCTGTGCGGCTAGTCGATTATGATCTCTTTTGATCATTTGGCAGTGAAACCTGTATTCGTTCCTTTACCAGCATGGACGAGGGCGAGCTTCTCATATTTCTGGGCGTGTTTAATCAGATCAGCAGCCTCGGTTTCTGGCAGTTCGCGAATCACTTTGCCAGGAATGCCCATGACCAGCGATCGCGGCGGCACATCTTTTGTAACCACGGCTCCGGCTGCAACAATGCTGCCTGATCTAATCCGAACGCCGTTCAGTATGATCGCGCCGATGCCAATTAGGCAACCGCGCTCAATGTGAGCGCCATGAATCACAGCACGATGTCCTACTGTGACGTAATCTTCTAACAGCACGGGTTCTCCGGGATCACCGTGTAAAATAGCTCCATCTTGAATATTGCTGCTTGCCCCAATTCGGATTTCTTCAACATCTGCGCGAACGACTGCGCCATACCAAATGCTGGCTCCTCGCCCGACGGTGACCCAACCAATGACCGTGGCGTTATCCGCTACAAAAGCTGCTTCTGATAAATCAGGAGAGTGCGCAAGGGCAGACTGTAAAATGCGATCGCTAAAATCATCCAAATCAATCACGCGAGTTTCTGAATTCAAGTAAAAGTGTCGTTAAATTGTCTAGGAAGGCTGTAAACCTTCCTGAGTATAATAGTAGAACCACTGGCACTGATGCATAAGACAGGCAAACCCGCCATCAATGATAAACCTTGCATTACAATACCCAATTTTTGGTCCTGAAATTCAGTGCCCCCATTGCCGTCAAACAATTCAGGCGCTAACGCTGACAGATACCTATCTCTGCCAACGTCATGGAGCATTTGAAGCAGATTCTAAAACGAGTGAACTGGTTCACCTCCAGTCTGGGCGGCACTGGAAGCAGTGGGAGAACGAATGGTATCGTCAACACACCCATCCTGATGGCATTCGGTTTGAAATTCACGAAGCGCTCGATCGCCTTTACACACAGGGATACCGGGCAACTCGTGTGATTATTGCTAGCCGTTACCAAGAATTGATTAATACTTATTTAGAGCGGAGTGCGCCTTGGCGGGGGCAAACTGAACCAACGAAACCTCGTCTCTATGGTTTACCCGTCGAGTTTAGCCCCGATGCTAAAGAAAATCCTTGCTGGGAAGTGATTAACTTCGATTTGGAAAAAGAACCGGGTGCGCCTGTGCGCTATCCCTACTTTCGATTGTTTGAATAGGCTAGAAGTGCCAAACCTAAAACTTAAAGCCCTACTTTTTCCAAATTTGCGGTTGCTGAAACCGATAGACATCTGTAATCACCTGTGCCCAACCATTAGCGAGGGATTCAAGAATGCGATCGCCTTTTTCAGCCGTGGCAGTGGTGGGATCGCCAATCACTCCGCTGCGGCTAATGTCGCGCGTCATCCAAGGAATAGGAAGACTGCGTTCGAGGGTAAGTAAGCTATCGTGCGGTAAACCGTGCGGATACTCTGCTTTGGCGAGATCCATTTTTACCTGGTCGGGCAAAATCGATAACAGCAGGCTAGTTTCCGCATCACCCGCGTGAATGCCTAACTGCGCTTCCTTTTCGGTTAATAACTGTTTGGTAATATTGGGCGCTCTCCAAACGAAAAATGGAAACACCTCAAAATCATCGTGGATTTGGTGGAGATCTCGCGCCACAATTTCCATGATTTGCGGTTGTCCCCCGTGGGCGTTGAGCAAAATAAACTTCCGAAATCCAGCCCGATAAGTGCTTTCGCCCACTTCCATCAACAGTGCAATTAAGGTTTGTGCGGTCAACGTTACGGTGCCGGGGAAATGCCAGTGTTCGTTCGATTTGCCGTAGTACAACGAGGGCAAGGCGTAAGCGGGAATCGCTGGATCGAGTTGATTCAAAGCTTTACCCAAGACAGATTGAGCGATCGCGCTATCGACTATCAGCGGCAAATGAGGTCCATGCTGCTCGATCGCTCCAATCGGCTGAATGATCACCACCCGATCTTTGTGGGGCATTGCTTCAATGTCAGTCCACGATAAATAGGCAAAGAACCGCTCAGGAGGAATGAAGCCGTGCATCATAGGAAGAAATTGCGAATGGAGAATTGCGAGTGCCGAATGGAGGATTACAAATGGAAAATTGTGAATGGAGAGGTATATGTAGATGAGTTTAGAAGAAAAGCTGGGTTATTTTTTCTTTGATAAGCGCATTCTGGCGCGATCGCTGACTCGTAAAGCCTATGCCCTGGAACAGCCTCAACCCTGCGCTGATCAAGAAGCCTACAGTTTACTCGGAAGTGCGTTGATTGATGCGGTGGTGACTGAGTGGCTAATCCGCTCTGGCTGTGACAGTCAGACAGAGATTGTGTTTCGCAAAATTGAACTCAAGCAAGTGGAAAACTTGGCGCGAATGGGGCACGAGTTG
>CASBQE010000198.1 GCA_949127665.1 Synechococcales cyanobacterium PMM_0083 | reverse complement strand
TCGCGGCGCTCGGGCCGTTGTTGACTGTCGAAATTGTGTAACTAACTGTGGCGCCTGGAACAGCCGAAGTAGACCCAGTTTTTGTAGTAACCAAGTCGGCTGTTGGTGTCAAAGCTGTGGTGACTGTAGCAGCGTCATTGGCGGGATTTAAATCTAATGAATTCGATTTACTGGTGGCGGTGTTGACGACGTTGGTGGCTGCGGGTGCGATGAAACTAACTGTGTTGGCTACCGCAGGAGCGCCATTCGCCAAGGTGGGAATCGCCGGGAAGGTGACAATACCAGTAACACTATTGTAAGTACCACCATTGGAGACCACAACTCCGGTTAAACCGGGAATGATGCTGTCAGTAATTGTGACATTATCTGCGGTGTTCGGCCCGTTATTGACTGTGGAAATTGTGTAACTAACTGTGCCACCTGGTGCACCGGTTGTAGACCCGGTTTTGGTCGTAGCGAGGTCGGCAACAGAAGTTATTGTAGTTATGACTCTAGAGGTTGGTAGCGAACTATTATTGTTCGCAACAACCGGATCGAAAGTGCTGGCATTGCTATAAGCGACGTTAGTTATTGTAGTGGGGGTTGCGGGAACTCTGGCGGTGATGATGCGGGTGACGCTAGCACCGCTAGCCAGAGTCGGAATCGCCGGCCAGGAGACAACCCGAGTTAAGGTATTGACAGTACCACCGTTGTCAGCGCTGAGGAAAGTTACGCCTGGGGGTAGGATATCTTGAATTAGGACATCTCTGGCATCGGTGGTAGTGGAAGTTGGCCCTAAATTAGTGGCGGTAATAGTGTAGTTAATTGTGCCGCCGAGTGGGGCAATCTGCGGGCCTTGTTTGGTAATGGAAACGTCGGCTTGGGGTGGTGGATTTATACTTTCGACGACGAGATTATTAATTTCGTGAATGTTTGTACTTGGGCCGGTCGCAGCAGCAAAGCCAAATTTGAAAGTAGGTGGTATTGCTCCGTTTACTAATGTCAAACTTGGTATATCGATCAGTGCTTCGCCCGCATCCAGAAAGTCGCCGTCATTGTTCAAGTCGAAGGCAACTGTGAGACGGTTAGATGTTGGTGAACTCGCTGGGAATAATGTAATCTGGACGCTTCTTTTAGCCTCACTGCGAATGGTTGTATTTGTATCTATGTTTACTCTACTATTATCTATCCCACCGGGAACGGCAGCCCTACCTAAATAATTATAAGCTGTGCTTTGACTTCCTCTAATTGCTACTGAATCAGCTAGACCAGTAGCAACACCACCGATACGTCCTGGCAGGGGGCGTGTTGGTGGGTTTGCTGCTTGAGGAGTGGAAAAATTGCCAAACTCGTCTAATCCGACACCTAAATAACCTCCTGCAAGACCTGTTGAAAACAGAGCGGGATTATTATTTTGAGCATAGCCGAGAGAGCCGCCGAAGCCTCCGGCTTGTGTTGGCGTAGCTGTCCCATCAATCAGGAAAAAACTTATGCCATCTGCACCAGCTCGTGGGTCCCCAGCCGATGGGGGATTACCCGATCTCGTACTAGAGTCCGCACTTATGTCATAAGCAAGGAAATCAAAGGTAACTCTCAGACCTTCAGTGGCAGAGATGGGGTTATTATAAATGACAAAAGCTGCTTGATTCTTGGCGTTTGATGTTAATCTCAAAGCCCCGGAACCGGCTGCATCACCAACCCCTATGTTAGGAATCACGCCGTTGGGGTTGGCGACACCTGCGGTTATGCCTGGGTTAGCAGAAGTGCCGGCAACTCCATAGATCCAAGGCCCAATTATTGTGTCACCTTTAAAGTCTTCGGCAACTAAGGTGGCTAGGACTGATGTATAAGCTTCTAAGACTTCTTTTTTAAAGGCTAATTCGGCATTCATTCTGCCTGTGGCAATTTCTAACTCCCAGTCGCCTCCTAATGCTGCACTCCCTGTTAAATTGTTGGAAGCGGCAATATTTGCGCCCGTTAATTCGCTGAGTTTTTGGATGAATTTAATCCCGGATTCCCCGGCGGCTACGTTACAGCCGTAAAGCAGAATGTTGCCTGATTCGCCCAGGGCTTTGCCCCACTTCTGCAATTGGCTGCTATAGGTTTCTATGTTATGAATATTCAGTTCTGTTAAACCGATTTCTAACACTGCTTCTCGGCCGTGAGAAACTATGTGCAGGCTATCGATGCTGCTGCGCTGACCCAAAATTTCGGTGATTTGCTCGATCGCCTCCCTAGTTGGATTCAGTACAAATACTTCGGTTTCTGCTTTGATTCCCCCGATCAATTGCTGATAGTTTTCTACTCGGGAGTCAACAATTACTAGATTTTTTGGCGATTCATATTCTGCTGT
Source organism: Synechococcales cyanobacterium PMM_0083 (assembly GCA_949127665.1). Taxonomy (GTDB): domain Bacteria; phylum Cyanobacteriota; class Cyanobacteriia; order Leptolyngbyales; family Leptolyngbyaceae; genus ULC077BIN1. Next base: position 2,982 of record CASBQE010000198.1, on the reverse strand, counting down.
ACAACTTGCTGCCTGATTTAAGAATAAGTTGTTTTGAATGACAATATTAGTAGATTTAGATACTTTTACGGCTGACAAATTGGACATATTGGGGATTACTTTCATTATTCGCTGATTTACTCATTATTTTTAGCGTACCCCTTTTTGCATACTCTAATAAACATTAAAATATAAAGTTTCCGTTAATATATATTTGCAAGAAAATAATACTTACGTATTTTTGGGTATTTTCAACATTGATGATATCAGTAGTTATACGGTTGTTTTCCGATCGCCGATCGCCAAAAATCACCGAAAATACCCGATAAATATGGGGTTGCTGATTTCGATCGCGCCGTTAAAGTCTTTTTTTTATCAGAACTGATACTATATAGTTTAAATTTTGAGCTTAAATTAATTACGTGTTACTGAGAGATTAAAATTGTTAATAAATGTTTCAGATAAAATCCGGCAGCATCGGAATGATATTAGCCAAAATTTCCTCGCTGATCATGTCTGAGTGCAGCCGGATTTGATATCAATTGTAATTTGTACCTGTTATGGATGATCCCCGACTACGCCAAAGTAGTCGAGGATCGATCTAAAAAAAGTATTTTACCGATTAAGTCGATCGATCGCGCTAGGGTGCTGACAAGAAATCCGAGGAGCCGATAGTCGCCCCGTTAGCTCCGACAAAGTTAGCTAAAACCTGAGTAGTACCTGTTACTTGGAGCAATGTACCATTCTGGGTTGGGGTGAATTGCAACTGCTGGAAAGTCAGTCCACCTGTCAACACCAATTTATCGATGCCAACCTCGAAGTCAAGAATAGTATTCGAGCCCTGGAGAGCACCCAAAACAAATTGATCGCTGCCAGCACCTCCCGATAAAGTATTATTACCGGAGCCTCCAAACAGAATGTCATCTCCTTCACCTCCAAACAGAATGTCATTGTCTTCCCCACCGTAGAGGGAATCGTTACCAGCATCGCCGTTGAGGATATCTTCGCCTTCATTGCCGTAAATTAGATCATTGCCAGCACCGCCGTTGATGCAGTCTTGCTGACTATTTGTACCGACTGCGACTTCTTGGTTATCTGCCCGATCGCCATAAATGGTATCGTTACCTTCGTCGCCACAGAGTTCATCGCTACCGTCATCGCCGTAAATTAAGTCGTCGTCGTCGTCTCCGTGGATGAAGTCGTTATCTTCGCCCCCGTAAAGGGAGTCATTGCCCTTACCGCCACTGATAGTATCGTCAGATTCGTCACCGAATAATAAGTCAGCACCGATATTGCCAAAGAGCAAATCCTTTCCCTCGGTATCTTTCACTAAACCTTGAATACCGCCGTGCAAGGTATCGTCGCCACTATCCCCGGCCAGGGTATCATTACCGAGTTGACCCCAGATCAGGTCATTATCTTTGCCTCCGTAAACGAAATCGTTGCCTTTGCCCGAGTAAACGGTATCATCGCCGATGCCACCACCGATGATGTCCCCACCGGTACCACCAAAGATTAAATCTTGTTCTCCGCTATCCTCAACACGCTCGAAACTGCCGCTGTCTCCAAGGATGGTATCAATACCTTCGCCGCCGTAGAGAGTATCGGAGCCGAGTTGACCAAATACTAGGTCATTGCCTTTGCCTCCGTAAACGACATCGTTACCTTTGCCGGAAATCAACGTATCGTCGTTTTCTTGCCCACTGAGCAAGTCATTGCCTTCGCCTCCGTACAGGAGGTCGCGTCCCTGGAAGTCCCTAGCCCTGTCGTCTCGGTTGCCACCAAATAAGCTGTCGTCTCCAATACCGCCAATCAATGTATCTGAGCCTTGTTCGCCCAAAATTAGGTCTTCGCCTTTACCTCCGAGGGCAATATCGTTACCTTTGCCGCCATGAATGGTGTCATCGCCTTCGTTACCGTTGATGACATCAGCACCCTCGCCTCCGAAGATTAAATCGCGAGCATCGTCAGGATTTAGGGAGTTGTTCTGGCCGGTGTCTCCGAGAATCGTATCCGCACCTCGATCGCCCAACAGGATATCTGAGCCTAACCCACCAGAAATCCAGTCGTTTTCTTTACCAGCGAAGATTAAATCGTTGTTCTCGCCACCATAAACAGCATCGCTACCCAATCCGCCAAAAATGAGGTCGTTGCCTTGATCGCCGTAAATTTCGTCACTACCGCCCTCACCTAATAGGAAGTCATTGCCTTGAAAACCGATGATTTTTTCGGCTTGGTTGCCACCCTGAATGGAGTCGTTACCATTGGTGCCTTTAAGGGTTTGCTCCTCAGCCGCGATTTGTACAGGAGGCTGGTCAAATGCAATCCTTGGTGGTTGTGTTGGTTCTAAAAAGGTGATTTCCGGTTTTTCCACAGGTGCGTCGCACCCACAGTCGATTTCTGGTTGGCCGCCGGGAATTGGTGTTGGCGCGGACAAAATTGGTCGCAAGATAGCAGCCACGCTAGCAGTAACAGGAGTGACAGTGCCACTGTTGTCTGTGGCGCTATAGGTGAAAATAGCTCCTGTAAAGTTGGCTGTGGATTGGAAGAATAGTTGCCCAATCTGTTCAGGAGTAAGGGTTTGACCAACTGTTACCGGAACGGTGTTGGGTGGAACTCCTAAAAATAGGGTTCCTTGATCTGCTGGGGGCAGGGTGTTGATGGTGAAAGAGACGATCGATCCGTCGGGGTCGGTTGCACTCAATCCGGTAACAGTTGTGCTGCTGTTCGGTGAAATGCTGAAGTTAGTATTTGCAGCTACTGGCGGTTGATTGGAAGTCGGAAGTAAGGCCGCCACTGTGGCGGTAGTGAGACTTATTGTGCCCTGGTTGTCGGTGGCACTGTAGCTGAAATTGGTGCCGGTAAATTCACCAGTTGTGCGGAAAAATAGTTGCTGAATTTGTGCCGGAGTCAGGACTTGACCTGGTGTGACGGCAATTCCACCGTTGGCTGGATCTCCTAAAAATAGGATTCCTTGGGCGGATGGTGGCAGGGTATTGATGG
>CASBQE010000197.1 GCA_949127665.1 Synechococcales cyanobacterium PMM_0083 | reverse complement strand
GGTAAAGAGCGAATTGATTGGCAGACTGATCCACCGCCAGATTTGGTGCTGGAAATTGATGTGACGAGTTATTCAGATGTGAATGATTATCTGCCCTATCGAGTGCCAGAGGTTTGGCTATTTCGTAAAAATCAGTTGTTGGTTTACCAGTTACAGGGCACAGAATATTTGCTGCAAATCCAAAGCCCGTCTTTCCCAGATATAAACCTCCAGACCATGATTGCCCGATGCCTTCAAGTTGCTTACGATCGCAATACCAGTGCTGCCATTCGAGACCTTAAACAGCGCTTGGAAGAGGGACTGGAGTAAACAGCGGTCGGCTTATTCGGCTGTGCCGCGCATTTCTTTAATCCGAGCGATCGCGGCTGCAAATTCCACCTGTTGCCGCTCGACTTGCTTCTCCTTTTAAGGATTCGGTCGCCAATAGCCGCGATCGCCCATTGGGTGCAATTAGATTTCGCTTCACCCAAACGCTTATAAGTCAAAACTCCAACATCCACAGGAGCGCTTTCGTCTATCCGCTGCATTTGAATGATGAGGGCTGTCCCATGAGGATTGATAAACTATGTAGGTACGCAAGTGAAAAGTGAGGACTTATGCTTAAAGACCTTCTAGTGATTAGTGCATCGCCTGAAATCATGGGCGGCACCCCAGTTTTTGCTAGCACTAGAGTTCCTGTAGAAACGCTTTTGGACTATCTCAAAGCCGGAGAGTCCATTGATGATTTTTTAGATGGATTTCCGACTGTAACTAAAGAGCAGGTTATTGCCTTATCTAGAAGAGGCTGGAAAACAGCTTGTTGCTATGGTGGCATAGGATGAAACTTCTGTTGGATGAGTGGATTGACCGGAAGCTTGTGCTTATGAGGTGAAAACGGTTCCACAAATGGGATGGGCGGGATTGAAAAATGGTCAACTGCTTGCCCTTGCGGAAGTAGAGTTTGATGTTTTCATTACCGTCGATCGCAATCTCTCGCTCTAACAAAACTTGCCACAGTTTGATATCGCACTCACTGTCCTACAAGCAGCATCCAATCGCTTCGCTGATCTCAAGTCTTTAGTTCCAAATATCCTAGCGATTTTAAATCCAGCCACTAAAGGTCAAGCAACATTGATTAGTGCATAAAAACTATGATCGGGCGATCGCTCAACATCAACATTTCGCGATCGCCCTTTATATTTATCGTCATTTAACGAGAAGTGGCAGCGGCTTCTCGCAGTTCAGAGTAACGCTTGGCAGGGTGTGCAGCCAGAGGTGCAGCAACGCGCAGCACTTTTTCTAGTAGCCACGGAGCAAGGCGATTTCCCCACACAGCTAAATGACTTTGCCAACCCACCAAAATCTCTGGAGAATCTCGTGCTAAGCCATCCACTAAGGCTTTGGCGACCTGTTGTGGAGTCATGGGAATGACCCAGCGAAACCACTGCAAATCTCGCACCATGTCGGTATCGGTTAAAGAAGGCAACAAGGCAGTGACTTGAACATTGTGTGCCGCCAGTTCACCCCGCAGAGCTTGAGTAAAGCCCAGAATGGCGAACTTGGTGGCAGAATAGGTTGCCATGGTCGGAGCGGCAACTTTGCCCATCAAGCTAGATACATTGACGATCGCCCCCCTCCGCTGTTTCACCATCCGTCGTGCCACAAACCGAGTAATCGTATACAACCCAACTAGATTTGTCGATATCTCTTCTTGTACATCCGATAAGCGAGACTGCAAAAAAGAGCTTTGATGGGCAACTCCAGCGCAGTTAATTAATAGATCGATCGGTCCATAATTGCGCCATACTTGAGCGATCGCAATATTGACATCAATTGGGGCTGTCAAATCCACGGCAATAGGTATTGCTTCCACGCCGTAGGCAGCCACTTCAGCCGCCACCTCTACCAACCGTTGATGATCTCGCGCCACGAGCAAAATGCGCTGCATTCCATGCTTGGCAAACTCCAGGGCGATCGCCCGCCCAATGCCGCGAGAAGCTCCAGTAATCAAAGCAGTCTTGCCTTGTAAATGCATAATCAAACCTCCAGAGGTGAGGTTTCGCTGTGGGTTGATCGCCATCGCTGAAGCTATTGCTAGAAAGCACCAACATCAACCCACAGCGAAACAAAATAAGAATTGCAAAACGATTGCGGAACGAAGTCTTAGGATGCTCTACAGATTAATTTCAGAAGATTAATTTTCAGAGAACCTGCTTTACTTTGATTTAGCTCAAACGTCGTACTTACAAACAGGTGACACAAGCAAAAAAGTATTATTCGGAAAGCAGTATTAATCAATCCAGCAGGCAGCAGTTCTAGGGCTTACACGACTGATTGCATAATCTCTTTCAACCGTTCTGAGACTTAACGAATCGGTGAAGAGCATTGAGTTGAGACAAGCATGGTGCGACACCTCCAAGAAGCAAATGTGAGGTAACTGGTTATCAGAATGACCTTGCTTGCACACACTAACAAGGGGATCAAAAGGCTGCAACGTTTCTTAGTCAAAAAATGATATTGTTACATTTCTATATGCAAATTTCAGATATTTTATTTTTTCAGAAAATGATCTCTCTTTTGGGTGAGAGAGCGGTTTTCAGGCTGCTTGAATTGCTCAACTAATCTGAGTTGAACGCCAAGATAATGAGAAATTGAGCTACTCCATTTAAAATGCTTAGATTAAATGGAGCAGCTTTAAAAGTAAATTTGAATACCAATTAGATAGTTGTTACCAAGATGAATGCAGCCACCATGCGAATCAGTATTTTAGGTGTATTAATTGCGACTCCTTTTTTATTGTCGTGTAAACCGTTAGAACAACTCAGATCTCAAGTCGTATCCACCAATCGGATGATGAAAATTACCTTTAATCTTTCAAAAATTTCTGCGGATGGTTTGGTCGGTTCAGCCAATGCCCAGCGATCGCTGAGCTATGAGTTTTGCATTCCAGCAGATCAAAAATATCTAGCCGAAGTCCGCGCTCTTGATCCCTCAGTGCAAATATCGCGATCGCCCGGTCGAATTGGCTGCGCAAACAATCAATACCTGGTCATTGGCGATACGCATCAAGCGCAATGGCGTGACGTATTGATGGCGATCGCCCGTCTTAATTACGTCCAGCGTATCGATGAATTTTTTGGTGAGTGATTCTGTTTCATCTATTCCATCTAGTAGTGCCTTAGCGCGATCGCAAAATGTCTCCAACGGAGAATCGCGCCATCTACTTCACTGAGAAGCGGAGTTGATCACTGCGATCAACCCCACTTTTAATTCATCTAAATTTAATCAGTAACGCCAAAAATTTAACGTTGAGCCTCAAGCCGCTAAAAAAGGTTTGTCTAAATAGTTTCACCAGCTTTGCCATCTAAAGGAATGTAGAAAAAGATGGATTTATTGACAATTCTTTGCTGACTATTCTCTGAAATACAGTAGACTCTTCCTGTCAGTCTTCCTCAGCATACATCTCAGATGACTCACTACTGGTATCACCTAGCTGCCTTTATTGTTTCTGCTCTAGTTGTCCTCTGGAGTACGCCTTTGATCAAAGAATTTGGTCTGAAGCGCGGCTTAGTAGATAAACCCGGTGGACGCAAAATTCATAGTCGTCCCATGGTGCGCCTGGGCGGGGTTGCAATTTTTGCTGGCACTCTCGCAGCATTGCTAATTGTTTGGTGGACGGGAGGATTTGGAATCTTATCTCCACAAAAGGAATATGAGGTATGGGGAGTCACCCTAGGAGGATTCGCGTTCTTCTTGATTGGCTTAGCAGATGACCTCCTGACTCTGCCAGCCATTAGTCGATTGTTGATGCAATTGAGTGTGGCGGCGGTTGTGTGGCAAGCGGGAGTGCAAATTGAGTTTCTGACGGTTCCCTTTGCTGGATTAGTGGCGTTGCCAGATTTCATTAGCCTGCCAATTACTGTGATTTGGTTGGTGGGAATGGCAAATGCAGTCAATATGATCGATGGATTGGATGGCTTAGCCGCAGGGGTTTCTGGAATCGCGGCTGTGGTCATGCTGATAGTGACGCTGTTTATGAATCAACCCGCAGCAGCATTAATTGCGGCGGCTTTGGCAGGTGGCGCTCTGGGCTTTTTACGCTACAACTTTAATCCGGCGCAAATTTTTATGGGTGATGGTGGTGCCTATTTTATGGGCTTTACGCTGGCTGGAGTGGGCATTATTGGGCTAGTAAAAGCCGTAACAACGGTTGCCGTGTTGCTGCCCTATCTAATTCTGGCAGTGCCTATTTTAGATATTTTTACCGTTGTGGTCGATCGCATCCGTCGGGGCAAATCACCTTTTGCCGCCGATAAACGTCATTTGCATCATCGACTTTTACAGGCAGGGCTGTCTCAACGGCTAGCTGTGCTATTCATCTACTCATTGACCCTATGGGCTGGAACGCTGGCATTGGCTCTTTCCAATATGCCAAGCGGTTGGGGCTATGCTTTTGGGGCAACTGTTTTACTCAGTTTTACGAGTTGGCAAGTGTGGAAAACGGCGAAGCAATCCTGATTTTTATAACGTCCCTCACCGTACTGCCTGCGACCTGTCACCCATAACTTCTTACCTGCGATATGGCTCCTGTTGCTGAAATTATTTGTGTTGGAACTGAACTATTGCTAGGCGATATTCTCAATAGCAATGCTCAGTTTTTAGCAAAGGAACTGGCGAAGCTGGGAATTGCTCATTACTATCAATCCGTTGTCGGTGACAATCCAGAGCGGATTCAGCAAGTCGTGAGAACTGCCTGCGATCGCGCAAGTTTGCTGATTTTCACAGGCGGGTTGGGACCGACGACCGATGATTTGACTCATGCGACTCTAGCAGATTGCTTTGGAGTACCCATGATTGAGCATCCAGAAATTTTGGTAGATATTGCCCAAAAGTTTGCTCAACGTGGACGAACAATGACTCCAAATAATCACAAGCAAGCTTTCTTACCCGAAGGGGCACAAGTATTAACGAACTCTGGTGGCAGCGCTCCGGGCATTATTTGGCAACCACGCCAAAACGTAACCATTCTCACTTTTCCAGGCGTTCCCACAGAAGTGAAATATATGTGGCACGAGGTGGCAGTTCCCTATCTCAAAAGCCAAGGCTGGGCACAAAATACAGTTTACAGTCGGGTGCTGAGGTTTTGGGGCATCTCTGAATCTGTATTGGCAGATAAAGTAGGAGATTGGTTTGATTCCACGAACCCCACCGTTGCGCCCTATGCCAATTTAGGCGAGGTGAAGCTGCGAATTTCTGCGTTTGCTGACTCCGAAGCAAGCGCCCAGCAGATGATTGCACCCGTTGAGACGACGCTCCGACAAATCGGTGGGATTGATTGCTATGGTGCGGATGAGGATACGCTGGCGATCGCTGTAGGTCGATTGCTGCAACAAACAGGCTCTACTTTATCCGTGGCAGAATCCTGTACCGGCGGCAGTTTGGGCGGAATGCTAACAGCGGTAGCGGGCAGTTCGGCTTATTTTTGGGGTGGCATTATTTCCTACGATAACTCTGTGAAAGTTGGGCTTTTGGGTGTTGATCCGCAAGTTTTAGCCACTCATGGAGCGGTGAGTCACGAAGTTGCAAAGCAAATGGCAGCAGGAGTGCGCGATCGCCTCAACACAACCTGGGGGCTGAGCATCACGGGCATCGCTGGACCCACAGGCGGCACCGACGAAAAACCGGTAGGCTTGGTCTACATCGGTCTAGCAGAACGCGATCGCGTGGAAAGTTTTGAGCATCGCTTTGGAGCTTTAAGGGGAAGAGACTGGGTTCGCCATTTAAGCTGCTGTACTGCCTTAGATTATCTACGAAGACGATTACTGAAGTCAGAATAGTGACTAAGACAGGTTTCAGGTGCTAGGTGCCAGGTTTCAGAGCGGATCTCATGTGAGCGAGAAAGGCTATAAAGCTGTCTGGTGATTGAGCGTGATGACAAATTTGCATAATTGCTGCTCAAAATTTGTATTTATGCTCAAAACCTGTAGCCCTCGTTAGCTAAATTGGGTACAATTTGAGTATGTAATTTTGTAGGTTCAAGTTCTACAAAAACCGCGTTTAGCGTATGTAGTCAGAGCCACACTGTCACAAGGAGCTATCTATTCAATGGACTACCTGGATAAGGCGTTAGAGAAGCTTAAGGAGTGGGCGCGCAAATTGATTGAAGCTTTGTTGGGTTCAGAGCCTCAGCCAGAAGCCGAGCTAATTCCAATTCCTGTTAACGATCGCCGATAGTGTTTTGTTGCCTTCGTTATCGAGCAATTTCAGTTTGATTAGCGTTCTGGTTCTAAACGGTCCAAACCTTAATCTCTTAGGTAAACGTGAGCCTGGAGTTTATGGGTTGGTCACACTAGACGAAATTAATTCCATGCTTATGGATGAAGCGCGATTTCTTGGCGCGGAAGCTCTGTGTCAGCAGTCTAACCATGAAGGCGCTTTAGTCGATGCTATCCACGCTACCGTTGACACGCATCAAGGGCTGCTAATTAATGCTGGCGCTTATACTCATACCAGTGTTGCCCTGAGAGACGCGATCGCGGCGGTCAATATTCCAACCGTCGAAGTACACCTCAGTAATATTTATAGCCGAGAAGCGTTTCGGCATCATTCTTATATTGCACCCATCGCGATCGGTCAAATTAGTGGCTTTGGTGCAGAAAGTTATCGGTTAGGATTACGTGCGCTGATTCATCATCTCCGGCAGTAACCTCCACCGCCATGCCTCATAGATCCGGACATCGAACAGACATCAAGATTTAAAGATGCCATTTTTACAGCAAGTATGGTTCAATCGGGTAAGACTAAGTTCGATGAACCTTATTTGATAATCATTAAATGTTGATGGCATCCTCTGTGTTTCTTGCCGTAAACGGTACATTAATGCGTGGGCTAGAACTGAATGGCAACCTGCAAAAAATCGGAGCTGAATTTGTGCGGGAGGCTTTAACCGAACCAGCTTATCGCCTCTGGTCAATTGGCGATCGCCATCCTGCGATGCAGCGAGTTGAAACTAATGGTGCGGCGATCGCCGTAGAAGTTTGGGCGGTTCCAGCCACTGGCATCACTGCCTTGCTTCAGCTTGAACCCCCAGGACTTTGCATTGGAAAAGTGCGCTTGGCAGACGGGGAAGAAGTCCTAGGGGTTCTAGGAGAAGCTATATTATGCACCGGGCAACGAGAGATTACCGATTGGGGCGGATGGCAAGCCTACACTGCTGAACTGACAAACCAAGTTCAACTGGCAAATTAGTCATAAGTCACACTACAGGATTAAACAGCGATGCCTGAATCAGAGCAAGATCTATCGACTTTTGTAGATCAAACAGCCCGATTGATCGGTCTGCCCATTCCAGCAGACTATCGCCAAGGGGTGATCGACAACTTTGAGCGAATTGCGGCGATCGCTCACCTTGTTACGGAATTTCCCCTGCCTGAAGATACCGAAATTGCTCCTGTCTTTGAACCTTAACTCATAGCCTCTGCGACATGTCACAAGCCCTTCCCGATGCGACCAGCATTGCTCAGAGTGTGCGAAATCAAGAAGTTTCTGCAACATCAATTGTCGCCAGCACGATCGCCCGCATTGAAAAACACAATCCACTGCTCAACTGCTTTACAACCGTTTTGGCAGAGAAAGCCATGCAGGATGCCGCAGCGGTGGATGCGGCGATCGCGGCTGGAAAAGATCCAGGAGTGCTGGCAGGCGTTCCCTTTGGGGTAAAAGACTTATTCGATGTGGCAGGCATTTCAACCCTGGCAGGCTCCAAAATTAATGCCGAAAAGCCCCCAGCAGCCCAAGATGCCACTCTAGTGGTTCGCCTTAAGCAAGCAGGTGCCGTTTTAGTCGGTGCCCAAACGATGGATGAATACGCCTACGGGTTTGTTACAGAAAACAGCCACTATGGAGCTAGCCGCAATCCTCATAACCCGGCTCATATGACGGGCGGATCGTCTGGGGGATCGGCTTCAGCGGTAGCAGGCGGATTGGTTCCACTATCCCTTGGCTCCGATACCAATGGCTCTATTCGGGTGCCATCGTCATTTTGCGGCATTTTTGGACTCAAACCTACCTATGGCAGGCTTTCGCGTGCCCATACCTATCCCTTTGTGGACAGTTTGGATCATCTCGGACCTTTCGCGAGATCGGTACGCGACCTCGCCCTCGTGTTTGATCTGCTGCAAGGCTCAGACTCCGCCGATCCGGTTTGCACTCAGCGATCGCCTCAACCATGCTTACCAGAACTAACCAAAGGAATTGAGGGACTCCGGATTGCGATAGCCGATGATTATTTCTTGAAGGGTGCCGAGCCAGAGGTGCTAACGGCTCTAGAGACTCTGGCAAAAGCGCTTGGCGCAACCCAACAGACTACCATTCCAGAGACCCATCGGGCACGAGCAGCGGCATTTATCATCACGGCTTGCGAAGGCAGCAATTTGCATTTAAAAGATTTACGCCAGCGCCCTCAAGATTTTGATTTTGCAACCCGCGATCGCTTTTTGGCAGGCGCACTAATTCCCGCAACTTGGTACCTACAAGCGCAAAAATTTCGCCGTTGGTATCGCGATCGCGTTCGAGAATTATTTTCTCAGGTTGATATTATTTTGGCTCCCACCACGCCCTGTCCTGCGCCCTTGATTGGGCAGACAACCCTAATCCTTGATGGACAAGAAGTGCTGCTCCGCCCCAATGTGGGGCTATACACTCAGCCGCTTTCTTTGATTGGATTGCCCATTATTTCGGTGCCTGTTCAGCGTCCGGGGAAGTTACCTTTGGGAATTCAAGTGATTGCGGCTCCCTATAATGAAGCGCTTGTATTGCGGGTTGCTGCTTATTTGGAAACTCAAGGGATTGTTTCGGCGACCATCCCTTAGTTTTTATACAATTGGAAATCTAGAAATCAGTTGATCAATTTCTACCATCAGTTGCATCGTTAAAAGATAAGGTGCGTTTGGCTTTTTTGCGATCTCTCAGCCATTTGTCTAATACTTGATAACCGCCAATCTTAAATTCCCACACTTCCGAAGCAATGCCTTTAAAGTAGTGATCGCCATTAATACAAATTCGCTGTTCTGTCGGTTTGTAAACCACTTCAGTCACCATCGCCACCCATTTTAGGAATCAACGTGTTGAGCTTCTTCGATGGCATCGAGACTATCCCAAAAGCGTTCAAAGCACTGATAGTAGACGATGGTTGCTGCCCATATAGCCAGAGCGCCGCCTTGAGCCACGCCTCTAGTGGGGCAAATAGCTGTTGCATTCTAGTCTTACTGCCCCATTTTCTCGGTCGCCCTCGTTCTTGGTTGCCCGGACAGCGACTAAAGAGGGCATAAGCAACCGTGGAAATCCGGGCGCGACTGAATCAGGTGTAACCCATGCTGACGTAGCAGTTGCAAGACTTTAGCGGAAGCATAGTAGGCATCGAGCAGCACATAAACGATTTCTCAAACAACCTCGAAAAAGTAAGACTAAAACACCGCCACGAGTGAAAGATCCAAAACATCCCCATGGCTCAACGGCGAAACTTTTATCTGGTGGTTAAATAACACCTAGACAGGTATCGTCCAGGCACCCAGCGCGATCGCGGTTACAGTCAGCAAAACAGGCATACGAGGTGTAATTTTCATGGATCAACTAAAAAAGTGTAAGTAACGCTACGAAAATATCCGCGAATATCATTTCACCACATCTAGAGGCGAGATAGGAAATAGAATATTGTGGCGTGAATAGGTGGGATGGATCGTCGATTGCAGTCTTTAAGTATGAAATTCAATCTTTCTGTACAGTTGCCTCAATTACTTCGATCGCTGATTCTATTCACTTGCTTGTTGATAGCAATCTCCGCTCCACTCGCGTTTTCGGCAGCGTCTTTGGCAGCCAACAACAGCATAGTAAAGCCGTTGCAAGTGACCACCATTGAGGATGATGGCATCGGCTCTTTACGCTGGGCGATCGCCCAATCCAATGCCACACCAGAAGATGATGTGATCGATCTAAGTCGGATAAAAGGCGCGATCGTCCTCAACAGTGCGCTTCCCACCATTTCTGGGAACCTTTTTATCCAGGGTGATGGCAATCAAACGATCAGCGGTGAACATGCCCATCGAGTTCTATCCATTGATCGCGGCAAGATTAGCATCCAGAATGTGACCATTGCCAATGGGCTAGCTCAAGGAAAAGACGGCATCAACGGTGCAGGCGGTGCGGCAGGCATGGGCGGCGGACTGCTGATCCACGATGGAACCGTTACCCTCAGCAATGTCACTTTCTCACACAATCAAGCTGTGGGAGGCAGCGGAACCTCTCACGCTGGCAAGAATAAAAGCCAAATCATCAGTCACAACCATCGGTTTAAGGTGAATCGCGGTGCCGTCATTGGTGTGAGTGGGATGACCCTAAACGACACAGACCGCTTAAATCTAGAAGCAGTCAAAATTGTCACTAGCCACAATAAATTCAATGTGAACCGAGGCGCGATCGCCAATGTCAACGGCATTGGCATTGGGGGCATTGGCAGCATTGCATTTGGCGGTGGCGGCGGTTTTGGCGGCTTTGGCAATGCCGGAAATGGTGGCAATGGTGGCAATGCCGGGGCAAACAGCGGCAACGGTGGCAACGGTGGCGATGGCGGCGACGGAGGCACGGGCATCTTCGGCGACTTTGGCAGGTGGGAGGGTGAGGGCGGGTTGGGCACCATGGCATTTGGTGGCGGCGGCGGATTTGGTGGATTTGGCAATGCAGGCAATGGCGGCAACGGCGGCAATGCGGTCGAGATTGCCAACGGTGGCAATGGTGGCAATGGCGGTAACGGTGGCTTTGGTGGCGGCGGCGGCAGCGGTGGCTTTGGTGGACAGGGTGGACAAGGCTCAGTTGCAGTCAAACCGGGGATTGCTGGCAGCGGCGGCTATGGCGGCGGCGACGGCAATATCGAGTTTGGCGGCGGCGGCGGCGGATTTGGCGGCGCGATCTTCATCCGCTCTGGCAGCCTGATTCTGTACAATACTCGGTTTGAATATAACGCTGCGATTCGTTCCACGCTCCCAAAGGGAATCGCGGGTGCTGGTTCCAATGCTGGATTGGGCAAAGGTGGGGCAATTTTTAGCATCCCTGAAGCCTTAAAGGATGACGCTCATGTTGCCAAGGCACCCGACGTAACAGCGTTAAAACAACTTCCTTATTTTGTGGGCAATACGGCATCTCAAGCGGGTGATACGCCCATAGATAACGCGAATGTATTCGGACTCATTCAGGTTGAATAAATCAGGTTGGAGTAAATCACACTTGAATAATCAACCCTTTTTAAGCACACGCATCACGGGCTACAAAGCCATATTCTCAGATCTGTCATCATGTCAATTACCTTAAGTTAGAAATTGTTAAGGTTAAGGGCGATTTTCTTCAGCAGTATCAGAATTAGCATTCTGTTTAGCACTGAAACTTTAAAATCGGAAAGTACTTTTTGACATATATCTTGTCATTTATGAGCATTGATGCCCTATGCAGCTAACGCAAGACACTAGAGACATCTCCAAATCACCTCTATTTTTGATTGCTCCATTTTTCTTTTTGGGCACGGCAATGGTGGTGATGAAGTTCGTTCTGCCAAACACCACGCCGCTGTTTTTGGCAGGGTTCCGGCTGGTTCCCGCAGGCATCTTGATTTTAGTAGGTAGCGCGATCGCCAAATTGCCTCAACCCAAAGGCTGGCAAGCCTGGATGTGGATCATCATCTTCGGATTGGTGGATGGAGCAATGTTTCAAGGGTTTTTAACCGTCGGCTTAGTGCATACGGGCGCAGGGATTGGTTCAGTCCTGATTGATACTCAACCTTTGGTGGTCGCCCTACTTTCTCGATTCTTTTTAGGGGATATCATTGGTTTTTGGGGCTGGCTAGGATTGTTTATAGGGCTTACTGGAGTTGCCCTATGTGGCTTGCCGGAGCCATTCATCTATGGATTGTTGCAGGGCGGCACCAAAATCGAGGTGGCGGGTTTTGACTGGAATAACCTGATGCAAAGTGGCGAACTTCTGATGATTATTGCCGCATTGGCAATGTCATTTGGCACCATCATTGTTCACTATGTCAAAGAATATGCCGACCCAATCGTGGCTACGGGCTGGCACATGATCATCGGCGGCATCCCATTGTTAGTCTTGTCCTGGTTATACGAATCGGGACAAATTATCAATCTTTCTGGCGGGGGTTGGGCTGGATTGGGCTACGCAACTGTTTTTGGCACAGCCGTAACCTACGGCATCTTTTTCTACTTGGCGGCAAATGGCAATGTGACCAGTGTTAGCGCGTTGATTTTCTTAACGCCCGTGTTTGCCCTGCTATTTAGCTATTTAACCCTGGGTGAGCAATTGACTACGCTGCAATGGGCAGGTGTCATGTTAACCTTGGCAAGCGTTTTTCTAGTCAACCAACGCATGGAAATTGCTCAATGGGTTGATTCTTTAAATGCCCAGGCAGCAAAAGAAGTGGGTGCAACTGCGATCGCAACCAACACTGTAGTTGCTGATTCAGAAATATCGGTTGAATAGCATCTGGCAAGTTTGGATTTTTACAAAAAAGAGGAGAAAATTCATGATTCGTCAATTTTTTATTGCACTGGCGATCGTTCTAATGACCATTACAACCTGGGTGATCCCGTCTCAATCTGCTTGCGCCGCGAGACAATACAAGCAAACTGAGCAAGCCTATCCAGTAGGGCAGACAGCGCGCCAAGATTCTTCACCTGAATACCAGCAAAACACTCAATCATCCCCTCAGACCAACGACGAAGTAAGCTACCCAAGCAACCAATCCAAACAGGCTGCTACACAGAACAAACAATACAGCCAAGAGAAGCAACGGAGTGAACAAGCTCCTTCAAAAAACAATCAAGATAGCGAAGAGTTATAAAAACGGCATTGAGAGATGCTAACGATTGTGAGAAAAAGTGTTTTTCAACTTAGATGGTTTGTGCCTAGGTAAAAATGTGTGCCCAAGAGTGCTGCCGAAACTGTTCAGTGCTCTTGGGCATTTTCATAACGAGGTAGATGGATTACCCAAACAGAACGAACCCCGATCGCATAAGCATTAAGGCGCAAACAATCAACAGCGTCCCAATTAAAGTATTGGCATTAGATGCCTGTCCGGCGGGCACCAACCAAAATTTGAATAGCTTTGCAACAAACGGCATCACTATCCAGCCCAGCAAAAAACACGATAGAAAGTTGCTGATCAGCATTGCATCAGCTCGTGACAGAGTATTCATCCAAGGAATGGATGATTGCAAGAACAATAACCCCATTACCGTTGGATAAAGCCCCAAAAGCACTGACAAATTTTGCTTCCAGGCAGGCGAGGCTGCCTTCTCCTTGAGGAACCAGCGCTCCAAGCCAGTTCTGTAAAAAGTGATCTTAAATTTTTGAAAGGTTTTGTGCCCTTCTTCCACTAAATCTTGGCGATCGCGCGATCGCAACCAGTCAGCCAAATGGTTTGGATCATCAAAATGCATGATGATGTACCATTTCTGCTGGTGTGCCTCCAGTGGAGGATAGACATCGGTTCCTAAATAACCGTCATATTGACTCGCCGCTTTGCTGATATTTAGTTGCCACTCTCTAAAAGCGTCCTCCTTTTTTTTAGAAACTTCATGTTCAATCACATAGCTGGCACTGGGAATTTTGTGAAGCTGGTTAGAGAACATAAATGGGCGAGATAGGAAGGAATATTAGCCTGGTAAACTTGCCTGGAGAGTTCTATAAAACCAACTGAAATTGTTCCTTTAAACTGAATAATCCTATCTTTAAGAGCTACCTAATCCAGTCAGTTTTCTTGCCGTTAGTTGTACTTATTCATGGACTGGTGCGGTTCAAAATATAGAAACAGCAGTGCCATCAACACTAAAAACGCAGCAATCATCACCGTACCGACAACATTATTTTTTGGAGTTATTTCTTGATACGCAGGAACAAGCCAAAAACTAAACAAGCGAGTCACAGAGGGCATGATGATCCAGGTCAAAATCGACGAGGTAATCAGGTTATTGACCAACATGGAAACGGAAGGCGACCAACCTTTCATCAAGCCCAAAGCGGCGAACACCGCAGATTGCAGCATGATAGTTGGATAGAGCGCAAACACCACCGTTAAATTTTGCTTCCAAGCAGGTGGATCTAATCCAAGCTGTTCCGAGCCTGTTTTTGTGGAGAACCATCCTTCTAAACCGGTCGTAAATGACTTGAATTGGTAAGATTCAAAACTCTTTTGCCCAGCCTGAATTAACCGTTCGCGATCGCCCGATTTTAGCCAGTGATTTAAGTTTTCTGCCGTATCAAAATGAATGATGGAGTACCACTTCAAATCAGCGCCCCGAATCGGCGGACAAAGATCGGTGCGAATATACCCTGCATATTTCCTGGCAGTCCGCGACAGATTAGCATGCCAAAATCGAAACGACAGCCCCTTTCCTCTAAGAACGCTGTGTTCAATAATCATGCTGGCGTGGGATGCGCTAGCGGCTGAAGAATTTTGCATAGGGTGAGGACTTTAGGATTTTTTGAATAGATTCAAGACTTTCTGCTTCAGGCTAGCAACGATTTCTCTAGCAGATTTATTTTGAGAATAATTTGTCTGTTGGCTGCTTTTATACCCCTGATTATTTTGTTGCTTGTTTGAGTAGCTTTGACTTTGCCCACTGCCTTGATAGTTTTGGGTTTTGCTTTGATCGGTCATTGGCTCAGAATTGTTTGAAGCTTGCAACGAAAGATAGTCCGACCGAATCCACCCTTCAGTGGGAGACTTGGATGACTCATCAAAGCGGATATGATCCCAGGTATAGCCCTCGTTGCTGCCGACCTGCTCCAGCACAGTCACGCGATCGCCCCCCTGTCCGTAGCCCAGTCGAGATTGTTTAACATTAGGTCGGGTGTAGATGCCAATTTTGCCATCGGGTTTTGGCGCAATCAACATAGCAGATTGGTCGATATCTTGATTGCTGGCAGCATAGGCAGGAGCCAGCAAGAGCATGAAAACGACGCTTGCGACTATCATCACCATAAATTTTTTCATTAGTTTCAGTTCTAATTCAGTTCCAATAGGAGGTGGATGTGTCCAGTTTGCAAATAATCATCCTGCCAAGAGGTAGCGAATCTAACTAAACAGGTGCTAATTGATGTGCCAGTTTTCCAGCAATGTAAACTGCTTGAATGGCGCGATCGTCTCCTAACATCATCAATCCAAACAGCTTTTGTGCCAATTCCTCTAGCGTTTGGGCAGCAGCACCCTGGTTGCGAGTTGCCATCAGTGTTGTTGCTTTGGGATCTAACACAATAAAATCGGCTTCTTTGCCAGGATTGAAATTGCCAATTTTGTCATCTAGTGAAAGCGCTTTTGCTCCGCCCAACGTTGCTAGAAACAGCGCTTTGAATGCAGAAAGAGAGTCGCCTTGAAGTTGTGCAACTTTATACGCTTCATTCGCCGTCTGTAACATTGAAAAACTAGTACCGCCGCCAACATCTGTTCCCAAACCAACCTTAACCGGATGTTCAGTGGATTTTGCTTGGGCAAGCTTAAATAAACCGCTGCCCAAAAACAGGTTTGAAGTAGGACAGAAGGCGATCGCGGATTTTGCGGCAGATAGTCGTTTAAATTCAGCGTCAGTCAGGTGAACGCCGTGGGCAAATACGGATTTTTCGCCCACTAGCCCAGCGCGATCGTACACATCCAGATAGCCCTGGCTTTCTGGAAACAGTTCCGCAACCCACGCCACTTCCTTCTTGTTTTCCGAAATGTGGGTCTGCATGTACACATCCGGAAATTCTTGCAGCAGTTTTGCGGCGGTATGCAGTTGCTCAGGAGTACTGGTAGGCGCAAATCGAGGCGTGACTGCATAGAGTAATCGTCCGTTTTTGTGCCATTTCTGAATTAGCTTTTTGCTGTCTTCATAGGCATTTTCTGGACTATCTGTGAGATAGTCGGGGGCATTGCGATCCATTAAAACTTTGCCAGAAATCATGCGTAAATTTCGGCGACTGGCTTCTTCAAAAAAAGCATCCACTGATTCTGGATGAACCGTAGCAAATACAAGTGCTGTGGTGGTTCCTTGCTTAAGCAACTCATCGAAAAACAAGGTAGCAATTTTGTCAGCATGAGCCTTGTCTTTAAATTTTCCCTCTGTCGGAAATACATACTTACTTAACCATTCCAAAAGCTGCTCCCCGTAGGAGGCAATCACTTCATATTGTGAATAGTGAACATGGGTATCAATAAATCCAGGCGTAATTAACTGAGCTGGATACGCGGTCACGGGCACATGGGAGTATTGTTTTTGCAGGTCGCTGTAGGAGCCAAAATCAACGATCGCGCCATTTTCAATAATCAGTAATCCATCGGGAATATAGCGTACACTCTCTGATTCAGATATGTAGAACGGATCATCTACAAAGTCTAAAAAAGCACCACGAATTGCTTGCAGCGATTGATTGTCGAATGCGGACATAGGGTTATTGCAGTGATTACCAAGGTTAAAAGTAGTTTGGAACTGAAAACGGTAAATTCCCCTGATTAATTTAAATCGTTTATTGAAATGCCTGTGTACTTAAAAGAACAAAGGGCGCTGTATTTGAATAAAACCGCGATCGCGTGGTTTTATTCAAATAGCAGTGCCCGGTTCTTTTGTGGTTCCCACCGTACCGATCAATGCGCTCAGAGTTAATCCGTCGACAACAGGCAGAAAGCCCTACTTTTGATCGCCGGGTTCTGCGGTGGTGATCCCCACACTTCGCACCCAATCACCCTTACCCCGTTATCCAGCATCTGCTTAATGCCTGCGGCACTGGTTTAGATCGGGTTTGTCACGAGTGCAGAGGATGCCGCTCGAATGGCGAGTGCCAAGGTGTGCAGCCGAATCGCTCAAGCGATCGCCCGTGCGATTTTACAATATTTGCAGTCTTAATATCTATTCCTCAAAAATGCCGTTAAAAAACTCTAACGTCTCTTTCAACTCGGCGATAAAAACATCGATTTCCTCGCGAGTGTTATAAAAGTAGAGGCTGGCACGAGCGCTAGAGGAAATATTCAGAAGGCGATGTAGAGGTTGGGTGCAGTGATGTCCAGAGCGAATGGCAACCCCAGCTTGATCCAACAAGGTTGACAGATCATTCGCATGAACATCGCCCACGGTAAACGCTGCTAAAGCCGCCCGTCCGCTGCCGTCTGCGTTGGGTTTGGGACCTAATGTTCGCAGGTGGGGAATTTGCTCAAGCTGTTGGAACAGGTAAGCCGTTAGTTCTTCTTCATAGGCGTGAATTTTGTCCATGCCGATCGCGCTCAGGTAGTCGATCGCGGCACCGAGGGCAATTGCCTCCGCGATCGCTGGCGTTCCGGCTTCAAACTTGTGGGGCAGTTCGGCGTAAGTGGCGTGATCAAAAAACACATCGGCAATCATCTCGCCGCCACCCATAAACGGAGGCATCGCATTCAGCAGATCCAGCTTGCCGTAGAGAAAGCCAATTCCAGTGGGCGCACACATTTTATGTCCAGAAGCCACGAGCCAATCGCAGTCAATCTCTTGTACATCTAGCGGCAAATGGGGCGCACTCTGGCAAGCATCCAGCAGCACTTTTGCTCCATAACGATGAGCTTCTACGCAAATTTCTTTCACTGGATTAATGCAGCCCAACGTGTTGGAGACATGCACTACAGACACTAGCTTGGTTTTGTCAGACAGCAGGGATTTGAACTGTTCAAAGTCAAATTCTTGCGTGTCGGTTAGCTGGACAAACTTCAGGACTGCGCCCGTTTTTTGCGCCACAAGCTGCCAGGGCACTAGATTACTGTGGTGTTCCATCACTGTTAAGATAATCTCGTCTCCGGGCTGCAAGTTGTTCATGCCCCAACTGTAGGCAACCAGGTTAATCGCTTCGCTGGCATTACGAGTGTAGATAATTTCGCTTCGGGAAGCCGCGTTGATAAAGGCAGCAATTTTGTCCCGTGCGCTTTCATAAGCATCCGTGGCGCGGGAACTGAGGGTGTGTGCCCCCCGATGAACATTGGCGTTGTCATGTTCGTAGTAATACCGCAAGGCATCTAAGACCGCGATCGGCTTTTGGGAGGTGGCGGCATTGTCCAGATAGACCAGCGGTTTGCCGTTGACTTCCTGGTTAAGAACGGGGAAGTCGGCACGGACTTTGAGGGCAAGGGGTTTGTCGGTGGCAATTGTCATGGGGAAAATGAGGTTAGGGGTTAGGGTTTGGGGGTTGGGTTTTGGG
>CASBQE010000196.1 GCA_949127665.1 Synechococcales cyanobacterium PMM_0083 | reverse complement strand
ATCCTTCAGTTTACGGCTGACTCTGGAACAAATCAAACACTTTTCATCATTCGCTACGACAACACATTAGAGTTCTCTTGCCCTAGTGGAGTTAAGTTCCAAAACCGCGATGATGTGCCTGGTTGGATGTCTACTCTCTTATTATGCGAAAACACAGGCTACAAGGTTGGGTTTTGGTGCATAGAAAATCTTGGCGGCAAATGTGTTTTTTCTATCATGCACAATGCCGAAATTAGCCTGATTGATGTCAATTACTTTCGCACAGTAATTCGTCAGTTAGTTGCTGAATGCGACAAGTTTGAGCAATCAATCTCTAGAGCGTTGAGAGGAGGTTGAAAGATTTCATAAACGCAAATAGATAACGTTGCACTTACCAGTAAAGATGCAATTTTGCCAACACTCACAATCTCATACGTAAAACATTAGGGAAACAAACGATTATGTTCAAAGACAGCCTCTTCAAGCCAAAGTTTTTTCTCGGTTGGATTCCATCCGCTTATCTGCTTGCGATGCTCGGTGGCTCATCAATGGCTATGGGTAAAGATATCTGGTTCGTGGTGTTTATTTTGTGTGCGGCGGGGCTGATTTCCTTAGGATTAACGGCGTTGGTGATGAGATTTAAGGGGCAGGCTCCTGTTAATTGGGAAATTGTCTGGTGGTGTTTCCCTGCTGTTTTCTTTGTCAACATCTTTTGGCAACTGATAAAAGTGGCATTCCGTTAGGATGCCGAGGAGATCGCTCGTTTATTGGGGTTCAATGGAGCGATCGCCCTTCTCCTTCACAGCTTGGATCGCTCGCTCGTTTATTGGGGTTCAATGGAGCGATCGCCCTTCTTCACAGCTTGGAGCGATCGCTCTTTGATATTCCGGTAAGATGATGAGTAGTTGAATTTGGGAGTATTTGCTATTCCTACCGCCGACCAACTCGAAAGTTGCTTTGATTTATGCCAAAAGCTAACGTGGATGTATCGATCAATTTACCTAGTTTGTCTGGATAAGCCATCTGGCAACGTATTCATCCTGGCAGGTGAAGAAACAGAAATTCTAATATTTCCCGATGGTCAATGGAGATTTCAACCATGAAACCTGATTTTGCTGCAATGAGTCGTCAAGAACTAAAGCGCTATATTCTGGCTCACCGGAACGATGCAGAAGCAATTAGTGCATACGTGACAAAAATTAGTGCGGAGCCTGGTTGGGTGACGTATCCTGCGCCAAATTCACCAGAGGATTTAGATAATTATCCTGAGTTTCTAGAAAAAGTTCGTCGTGATGGTCAATTGAGCTAACCATGATCGCTTCTCTTTAACAACTTAGGGCGATCGCTTGATTATTGGGATTCTATAGAGCGATCGCCCTTCTTTTTCACAGCTTAGGGCAATCGCTCTATTAGTGAGATTCAAAGGAGCGATCGCGCGTCTCCTTCACAGATTAGGGCGATCGCTCGATTATTGGGATTCAACAGAGCAATCGTAGCTAGAAAAAAGTCTGTTAAACTGCACCACTGCATCAAACGCTCGTAGTGCTAGCATTTAGATGAAATAACCCAACAGGTTTGAGCAATCACTGTGACAAAGCTGCAAGCGAAATCTAAACGAAAAGTACTTTTGTATCCAGGTGAGGATGGGTATTTTGTTGTCGAGGTTCCCAGTTTGCTAGGATGCATTAGTCAGGGCAGAACTCGCGAAGAAGCCTTAGCCAACATTGAAGAGGCGATCGCGCTTTACATTGAAGTGTTGAGCGATCGAGGAGAGCCAATTCCAGAAGACACTGTTGATGTTGTGCTGGTATGAGCAAACTGCCTGTCATCTCAGGCGCGGAATGTGTCAAAGCACTTAAGCAAATAGATTTTGTCGTTGATCGCCAGCGCGGAAGCCACATCGTTTTAGTGCGTGAAGATCCCAGAACAACGGTTTCTGTGCCTGATCACAAAGAACTTGACCGGGGAACTTTGCGGGCAATTATTCGGCAAGTTGGCTTGAGTGTAGACGAATTCATTGATCTACTGTGAGGCGATTTCAATAGATTCTGTTTCTAGCTGTTCTCAGATTTGCAAATGGCTAGACAGCTTGGAGCGATCGCCCTTCTCTTTCACAGCTTAGAGCGATCGCTCACGTTAAACTGTTGATACGAAGCGACATGAGAAATTTGAGATGAAAATCAAGGTAGTTATCTGGCAGGAGGACGGTATTTGGTGTGCATCCGTACCGGCTCTTCCGGGTTGCCATACTTGGGGAGAAAGCTACGAACAATTACTAGAAATGTTAGAAGACGCAATTCAAGGCTGGCTTGAAGTTGCTGGACAACAAGAAACCCTTGAACCAGAAAAACAGTTGATTGAATTGACTGTATGAAGTCTATTTCCGGTAAAGCATTGTGCAAAATTATTGAGCAATGCGGTTGGGAGTTAAAACGCATCACTGGTAGTCATCACATCTACGCAAAAGAAGGTGAAACTGTGATTCTTTCAATTCCGGTTCACAGCAATCGAGATTTACCTACGGGCACTTTGAGAAGCCTTCTAAAAGATGCTGGACTGACGGAGAAAGACTTAGATTAACTGGAGTGCCGTTTCTTGAGGATTCCCAGAGCGATCGCTCCTTTCCTTGACATACTGAGAGCGATCGCCCTTCTCATTCACAGCTTAGAGCGATCTCTTTGGGACACAAAGGGCGATCGCCCTTCTCATTCACAGCTTAGGGCGATCGCCCTTCTTCCTCACAGCTTGGAGCGATCGCTCTATTACTGGGATTCAGTAGAGCGATCGCTTTTCTCTTTCATAGCTTGGGGCGATCGCGTTTTTTATGTTGCTGAAGGTCTTCTGAAGGTGGATGCCAGCCCCCTTGCATCCATAGTTGTCGTGCTTTGATGATTGCACCTTCATTATGATGATCGTCATTCAGATCTAGGCGATCGCACGTTGCGCGACAATTGCTGTAACGCCAACAATCTTCAAGCGATCGGTTGTCCAAATAAAATGTTCTGACCACGATTGTTGACGAGGGTTAAAGAGTGGCACCGTTTCCTGAGTTACGGAATCCATTCCTGTGGTGAAATTGTAACGATAAGAATTGCATCGTTGACAAGCAAGCGCTAGATTCTCCGGCGCATCTGAACCCTTGAAAGACCTGGGAATAATGTGATCAATCTCAAACTGGGCTGCACTAGCTTCTTCAGAGGAGTGGCAATATTCACAGAGGTATTTAGCTCGACTTTGAACGAGTTTACGGGTTGCATCGTTGATGGTCATGAATCAGCAATAACTTTAGCGTTCAGTAACGTAAAAATGCGATCGAGTTCCAGGATGCCTGCTAATTCTGCTTCCTCATCCAACGTCAACTTCTCTGCCTTTTGGTGCTGATTTAACTCATTCAGGCGCAATTGCAGTTCATCTGTAAACTTAAACAGATGTAGCTCCCGCACTTTAGTGATTTTGATACCTGCTGCAACCCAGGAAGAGGGTTGAACCATCATTTGAGTAATCATGACCAGATTGCTGAACCTTAACTTAGCCTTTGCTGATATTGTCGCATCTGCAATTCTTTTTTATAGTAAGCGATCGCGCTTCTCCTTCACAGATTAGGGCGATCGCTCTTTCATTGGGGTTCAATAGAGCGATCTCCTGTGTATCCTTTATCCTAAGAGTAGGATTTTTTAGTAGTGACTATGACTTACCCCATAGAATTAGAGGGCACTTGGGAAGAGATTCTAACCCATGCTTCAAAACTTGTAGGTCGCCGAGTTCGTTTACTCGTCTTGCCAAATCAAAGCAGCAGTTCCGCCTCAAAAGCTACCCTTACACTGACCGAACGGCAAGCGTTTCTCCGGCTGCCCTTAGAAGAACGTCACCGCCTTCTTGCTGATCGCGCAGAAGCGATGAAAGAACACTACAAACAGGATGCAGAGTGGAAGGACTTT
>CASBQE010000195.1 GCA_949127665.1 Synechococcales cyanobacterium PMM_0083 | reverse complement strand
TCTCGCTTCCTAAATGCCGGACTAGAAGACAGCGCGTTTGCCACAAAAGGCGTTAAATCACAGCCTGCTTTAGAAGCGAAAATCCAAGGGGCATTGCAGCGTAGCCAACCCATAACAGCAATCCAAAATCAAACCGCTCCAACAATTTGGATTAGCACTGAGCAGTTGGGATGCGATCGCGTTCTAATTCGCATCGCCGATAACGGATTCGGAATTCCAGAGTCATCAAAACAGCGACTATTCGATCCCTTTTTTACCACGAAACCCATTGGTAAAGGCACAGGCTTAGGGTTATCCATCAGCTATCAAATTGTTGCCAAGCGCCACCGTGGAGAATTGCAGTGTAAGTCTGTCCTTGGGTTGGGAACAGAGTTTTGGGTGACGATTCCCACCCGCCAAGATGCCCAACCGTAAGCTATTCAACCTAGCGCCCTATCGATTTTAATCTGGTTGCTTTCCTCTGAGCGAATGTCTTAAACAGGTAAAATTGTCATCCTCTAGATATTGTCATCCTCTAGATATTGTCATCCTCTAGATAAAGATGAGCATTATCAAGAGATGGTGCCGTTGTGAACGTAACTAACAAGAAACATTGCCAAGTCTGCCTGGGAAAAACTTCGCAGCGTTTTTTGTTATGCAATAAAGTCAATCAGCAGTGCCCATCCTAACAATCTGTGGTCTATTCGTCCGAAAACGGCTGTAAGTCAGATATAGTGCGCGTCATTCCTCGCCCAACGGATACTCTTGAGCCAACTCTCACTTTAGAAGTCAGTTCAGTTGCGATTCCAGCCAATGGCACACTTGCGACATTTTTTAGGTAATCCCTTCGCCATCCCATATCACCGCAATTGCTTAAATAAATCTATGAGTTTACGCTTGCGGGCATGAGTGGACTGCAACTGATTGAAATAGGTCATCCAGATCGATTGCTGCCCTGATTGTACATACGCCGCTTTTGCTTGTCGTAGCCATTGCACCGCGTCCTGATAGCGATCCGCTTTGCCTTGCTCCATAATGGGTTCCGCTCGTTGACGAGCCGCTGCAATCACCCAATCGGCATGGGTGGATAGGACTGCTTGCATAACCCGGTGCACCAATTCGGAGCGGTAGTAAGTGTCGGATTGCACGGCTGCGATCGCGTCATCCATTAACCCTTCATGCAGAAAAACATCTACCTTTGCATCCCTAGCTGCCCAATCCTGAGACTGGCGTAGGGTTTCCAGCAAGTCTGATTGGATATCGTTCCACTGGTGAGCTGCTAAATGTTTGCCCCGTTGATAGTCTGCAAAACTAGGATGTAGTTTGAAGGCGAGAATGCTTGCGTCTAGGGCGATTTCGGAGTTTCCTAACCCTTCTCCTAGTTCACTGGTCCAACTTGCCAGGGCATACCGACAATTTCCCGGTAAGGGCAGCCCAGCCTGAGCGATCGCCAATGCCTCAGAAAGATGGTTGCCTTCTCGTAATGTTTTTGCCAGGGCAAACGCTTCTTCAGCCGTGGTCATGCGCTCTCGTGCTGTAGTCATCGCGTCCTCAATATTGCCAATCTCCGCTAGGCGCGTTAGGTATTGCAACATCAAATCTTCTGTTCGAGCCAGGTTTAGATACTCCGTCTGCCGTCCCTGTCGATCCAATATTTGCAGCCGAACCAATGCCAGATCGTGAGCAAAGGGTTCATCGAATCGTTCTGGACTGGAATAATTACCTCCTTGCAATGCCTGTTGCAACTTTGGATCAGTCCATCCCTGCTGCAACGCCGCTAGGCTCATCGAAAAATCTCCATCCAGCGCATCCTGCCATTCTTCCAACATCACCCTCAGATCGACTCCTTCGGGAGGCGAAAGATCGGCGCTTAGAATCGCTTCCGTCCAAGCTTCGTTGAGCGACTCGGCAATGGGAAAGCACTCGCCTCCGTAATCGCTGATGTCATCCCATTCATCCACACAAGCAGCAGTAATCGCCTCTAAAATTGCGATCGCGCTATTCCCATCCTCATTTCTGGCAAACTCCAGAGCTTTCTCAATCACTTCCAGCAATTGATCGGTAAACGGATCATCCTCATAGCCCTCCTCCAGCGATCGCACCCCTTCTCGCAAAAGGTGTTTCACCTGCCGCCGGAACGGAGCCACATCCAGAGCCGTTCGGCGTGGTGCAGCGCCCTGTTTGGGTGGAGCCGGATTAGACATCAGCATCACTTGGCGATCCACTGCATCAATCAGATCTGGTTGCTCTGCCACTAATTCCTGCACCAGTCGTTGGGTTTGCACATGATCCAAGCGATCTAATAATTGCGGGAGTGTCGGGCGAAGTTCAACTTGATCGGGTTGCCGTACCCAGGTTAGTGCCGCTGCCACAATGTGTTTACACCAGCCTTCATAGTCATAAGGGCAGGTACAGCTAGTCGAAGTAATCCCACCAGAATCAAACTGAAGACTGACGCGGTAAGGAGCCACTTCACTGCCTTCCACTTCCGCATGGATTGTGTTGCCTCGCTGCACCAAATCGGTGACGGCTCCTTGCTGGTAGTAAGCTTCTCCTCGACTAAAGGAGTTGTCTGTTGCATGATGCTGAATTGTTGTTTCTGATATTGTTGCTTCCATGTTTACTTACAACCTCTACATGCTCCATACTCTACGGGAATCTAGCTTATTAGTCTGACAAGTTCAATTCATACTTTGATTAATCACCGCCAAGATGTCTAGATAACTGCTTGAAATTGCGAAAACAGGAGTAGATCGTGCGATCGCGCTCCTAGTCAACCGTCACCAAAAACTTCGCATCGGTTCTAAGATATGAATCGTTGAGTGGTATGTACCTGTGAGTCAGTTGGCTTCTTCCCCATCCGAGCAAATTCTGGCGGCGATCGCGCGTCTGCGGTGCCTGAGTCAGGTCAGTATGCAACCGGGCTGGCAATATTGTGATCAAGATCTGCCAATTATCGAAGCCACCAATCCTGACACTTGGGCAAAGTGGGCAATCAGCGAAGTCAATGCCAAAGATCATCACCCCTGGGAAATTGGGCAGACGGTGCGCTGGTTTGGTCGGATAGTGCAGGTTCCTACTGATTTGAACGGTTATCCGCTGGATGGACTATGTTTACGACTGGCACTGCTGTGGTGGGCAACGGATGCACAAGTCTATGTCAATGGTGAATTAGTCCAGTCAGGCGATTTGTTTGATTGCGCCCCCCGATTGCTGCTGAGTTCTAGCGTTAAGGCTGGCGATCAGTTCGCGATCGCCCTCCGCCTCGTCAGTCCCACTCACGAAGATGGCGCATTAATGAAATCCGCCTGTCACTACGAAACATTCAACTCCGATCAGTTCCCAGAACCTGCCTTTGTTGCCAACGAAATCGCCGTTCTGCACAGCTTTCTCGAAAAATTCCAACCCGAAAAATTGGATGTTCTAAATGATGCCATTGCTCCAATTGATTGGGCTTTATTATTATCAAGTACGCATCACGATTCGCCTCTAAAGACACTCCGCGACACTCTTTTACCGCTGGCAGAACCGATCAA
This sequence comes from Synechococcales cyanobacterium PMM_0083, assembly GCA_949127665.1. GTDB lineage: Bacteria > Cyanobacteriota > Cyanobacteriia > Leptolyngbyales > Leptolyngbyaceae > ULC077BIN1. Next base: position 1,120 of record CASBQE010000195.1, on the reverse strand, counting down.
ACAACGCCACATTACTCTAGTCGGACATGCCCACCTGGATATGGCGTGGCTATGGACAGTGGCAGAAACTTGGCAAGCCGCAGAGCGGACTTTTCGCTCGGTGCTTAACTTACAACAAGATTTTCCCGAACTGACGTTTGCCCACACTACGCCAGCTTTGTATGAATGGATGGAACAGAATCGTCCTGAGCTGTTCACTCAAATTCAGCAACAAGTGAAAGCTGGAAAGTGGGAAATCGTGGCTGGATTTTGGATTGAGCCAGAGTTGAACCTGATCAGCGGCGAATCCATTGTGCGACAAGTGCTTTACGGTCAAAGATATATTCAGGAAAAGTTTGGGCAAACCTGCGCGATCGCCTGGGTGCCCGATACCTTTGGTTTCACCTGGCAGTTGCCCCAAATTCTCAAGCAAGGTGGTGTAGAGTACTTTGTCACCCAAAAGCTGCGCTGGAACGACACCACGAAGTTTCCTCACGACGTTTTTCAGTGGCAATCACCCGACGGCAGCCAAATTTTCAGCCTGATGTCAGCGCCGATTGGTGAGGCGATCGACCCGGTGAAAATGGCGACCTTTGCCTGGGAACTGGAGCAAAAAACAGGCTTTCAAACGGCTCTCTGGCTCCCTGGTGTTGGTGATCATGGTGGTGGACCTACTCGCGATATGTTGGAAGTGGCGCGACGTTGGCAGCGATCGCCCTTTTTTCCCCAGATGGAATTTGGCACCGTGATCAAATATCTAGAGGAAGTCAAAACGGAATTGAGAACTCCGAGTTTTTCAAAAACTCGGAGTTCTGAAACCCCTGAAACCTACACTCACCCCTTGCCCGTCTGGAACTCTGACCTCTACCTAGAATTCCATCGTGGCTGCTATACAACTCACGCCGATCAGAAAGCATCAAACCGTGGATCTGAGAATGAGTTATATGAAGCGGAGCTTTGGGCATCGTTAGCCACCATTGCAACGGGAGCAACCTATCCCAAAACAGAGCTAGAAACTATTTGGAAGAAAACTCTGTTTAATCAGTTTCACGATATTTTGCCGGGTTCTTCAATTACGCAAGTGTTTGAGGAAGCCAACGAAGAGTGGGAAGAAGTCAGTGAAATTGGGTACAGGATTTTG
>CASBQE010000194.1 GCA_949127665.1 Synechococcales cyanobacterium PMM_0083 | reverse complement strand
TAACTGTAGGGTTTAGCCATTGCTAGTCGAAGTAAAACGATTAGGATGCTTCTAGTCTATGTCCTATCTTGACTGGCGGCTGCTATATCTAGAAAATTTCCGGGTAATTCACCTTTTGGGACAGTTATCCAGAAAATTTCCGGGTAATGTCCGTTTTCGGGCAGTTATCCAGAAAATTTCCGTATATTTCCAGAATCCACTACGGTTGTTTTGATGTAATATTTGGCACACACAGGAAATCCGTAGTGGTAGATATTATGAATTCTCAACCTAAGCTTCTCGATCAGGTTTGAGATGTGTTGCGACGCAGGCACCATTCCTATCAAACTGATAACATCATGAATCGAGTCTTCGCCGGCTAAGAGTACGACCAGGCGATCGACTCCGTAGGCAATGCTGCCGTGGGGAGGTGCGCCGTATTCAAACGCTTCTAGCAAGAAGCCAAACTCTTCGTGGGCAGATTCGGTGGAGAGTCCGATGGTTTCAAACACTTGCTGCTGCACGTCGGGCTGATAGATTCGCAGACTGCCGCCGCCGACTTCAAAGCCATTGAAGATTATATCGTAGGCTTGGGCATGGGCGGTTTTGAGGTCGTGCAGATCTTCGGGGAAGGGTGCGGTGAAGGGATGGTGCAATGCCTCTAGCCGTTTTTCGTCGGCGTTTCACTCAAACATCGGAAAGTCAGTGATCCAGAGCAGGTTGATTTTGGTGGGATCGATTAGGTTTTGTTCACGGGCGATCGCCTGCGTCAAGCGATCGCTGCTTCCACACTGCTTTCTCTTTCTCACAAATTTTTAGCCGCTGTTCCCCGCTGCATAAAAAACTCGGTATGCTGGTGTTGAGAAACGTTAACTTTTCTTTCTATCACTCTCAGAATCCGTGCAAGAAGACCCTAGATTAATTATCGATTTAGTCACTGTGCTGGCGGCAGCGGCGGCAGGTGGACTTTTAGCCGCGTTGTTGCGACAGCCCATTTTGTTGGGTTACCTGATCGCTGGAATTGCGATCGGTCCGGCTGGCTTGGGGCTAATCAAAGAACTCGTGCAGGTGGAAACGCTGGCGCAGTTTGGGGTTGCCTTTTTGCTGTTTGCCTTGGGCGTTGAGTTTTCATTTTCCGAACTGAACAAGGTTAGAGGCATCAGCTTAGGCGGCGGCGGACTGCAAATTGTCTTGACGATCGCCGTCACAGCCGTAATATCTTTGACGATGGGTTGGGTCACTTCTCCGCCTCAAGGCGTGTTCTTGGGCGCAATTTTATCGCTGTCCTCTACGGCAGTGGTGCTGAAGTGCTTAATGGAGCGGAATGAGACGGGCACGCCCCACGGACAGGTGATGCTGGGGATCTTAGTGGTGCAGGATTTGGCACTGGGCTTGATGTTGGCGATCTTGCCTGCTTTGGATAAGCCACCGGAAGAACTGGGAGTCGCGATCGGCTGGGCGCTCTTGCAGACTGGATTATTTGGTTTAGGCGCGATCGCGGCTGGCATTTGGGTGATTCCCCGATTGCTGCGAGTCATCGCCCGCACCGAAAGCAAGGAACTGTTTTTGCTTTGCATTGTGGTGTTGTGCTTGGGAATTGCCCTGCTGACGGAATATCTGGGGCTGTCGATTGAGATGGGCGCGTTTGTGGCGGGGCTGATGATCTCGGAGGTGGAATACTCCGACCAAACCCTGACCTATGTAGAGCCACTGCGAGATATTTTTGCGTCTCTGTTTTTTGCGGCGATCGGGATGTTGATCGATCCCGTGTTTTTGTGGAACAACCTGGAACTGATTCTGGGGTTGGTGGCGCTGGTTTTCATTGGAAAGTTTCTAATTATCACACCGATAGTACGGCTCTTTGGCTATCCGCTTAAAACCGCGCTGATTGCCGGATTGGGGCTGGCACAAATTGGGGAGTTTTCCTTTGTGCTAGCAAGCGAGGGGCAAACTCTAGGGCTGATTACACGAGAGGTTTACCTGCTGATTTTAGGGACGACTGCCGTAACGCTAGTGCTAACTCCGTTTGTGCTGCGTTTAGTGCCTCAGTTGTTTGTTTGGGCAGAAGCTGTTCCTTGGCTGAAGTCATGGTTAGACGGTAGTGATTTGCCCTTGGAAGTCTCTGACAATATTCCCGTGCAGCCCCATGTGGTGGTTTGCGGCTATGGGCGAATTGGTCGCAATATTGTGCGGTTGCTGCGCGATCATAGCTATCCAGTGGTGGTGATTGATCAGTCGGAACGGTGTGTGCAGGAATTACGCGAGTTGAACATTCCTTATATCTACGGCAATGCTGCCAGTTTACATGTGCTGGAAAAGGCTGGAGTGACGACGGCGACAGGCATGGCGATCGCCCTCCCCGATCCCATGAGTACTCGCCTTTGCCTCAAACGTGCCTTGGAACTCACCCCCGATCTGGATGTGGTAGTGCGCGCCAATCAAACCAAAGACATTGAATTGCTCTATCAGCTTGGGGCAAAGGAAGTGGTGCAGCCTGAATTTGAAACCAGTTTAGAGCTTTCTTCCCACTTGCTGACTGAGTTGGGTCTGCCGTTGCCTGTGATTCAGCGAGAAATGCAACTGATTCGGACGGCACATTACCAAGAACTCCGAACTGATCGCCCTGCCTATCAAGTGTCGCGGGAGTTGAAGGAAGCCGCTCAAGACATGGGCAACCAGTGGTATCCCTTACCGCAAGATTCGCCCTTGATTGGCATGACCCTAGAGGAAACGAACCTGCGTCGCTTAATTGGAATCAGCCTGATGGCAATTCAGCGAGAGAGTGGTGAAGAAGTGGATTATCCCGATGCAAAGACGATGCTGCAAACGGGCGATCGCCTGTTAATTGTGGGCGAACCAGAAGAATTTGCAGCCTTCAATGAACTGGCAAACGGGAAAGTGATGGTGCCAACCGAAAACGCCGCCTGTCAATGGTTGTTGCTGCCCGAAACAAGCCCTGTGGTCGGTAAAACCCTTGCAGAAGTCCATATTCGCCGCCAGTTTGGCGTGTTGGTGCAGGCAATTCGCCGCGAAGGTCGATTCATTGGCTTTCCCGACGGCAACAGCGATTTGCAAGTGGGCGATCGCCTGCTTTTATGCGGTAGCCTTTATTCTCTCAATCAGGCAAGCCACTGGATCATTCCTGCCCAAACTGCTCAGGCTGTTCCTTATCCATTGCCCATGGTCAGCGTCAGTGACGCGATCGCGCCGATTCAAGATGAATTAGAAACTGGAACTTAGAGCAGGGTGACAGAAAACGAGGCACTGAGAATATCACGCCTTCCTATTCATGCGTCACCTAAAATCATTGCCTCAATTGGGAGCATGTCAGGTTTGCGAGCCTATAAGTCCATTGAGATAAGCACAGCGATCGCTATCATCTGAAAGAACTTCTGGTCAAGAACTTCCGCCCAACTGCGATCGCGAATCGATCAGATTTCGGTTATGTCCCACGAAGAGATTGCGGCATAACTATTGAATTGAGCGGTAAGTGATACAGGGTAATCGCATCGTCATGAAGCAAGCAAAATTCTAGATTCCAAGTTAATATGACACTGTTAAAATCAGGACTCACTCAGAACAAGTCTCAGAACGAAGCATCGTTGGCAGACCTCTGCCTCCAAAAGCCTCGACTAGTGACACCCATTCAACTCGCTTTGCCCACCGCCTAGTCAACGTCTCAACCCCCATCACAATCCATTTAACACCCAAGAGCATTCTCTGATGGTTCAAGCGCACTAGCTTCCAGGATTTTTATCATGAAATCATCCTCCAAACCTGCCTTATATCGCTTCATCTTCAGACTTAATCTTGAAGGTTCCCGCTTCAG
>CASBQE010000193.1 GCA_949127665.1 Synechococcales cyanobacterium PMM_0083 | reverse complement strand
ATGCAGGGACCAGAAGAATTCCTAAAAATTACCGAGCAATTGGGTTACAGCTTTACCACGGATGAATTGATGTCATTGGCGCGGGAGCAAAGCGAAGGAGTGACTGTAAGGCGACATACGGGTGTGTGGAAGTGGTTACGCAGCATTAACTGGATCTGACGAGTGATGAATGTCGAATGTGGATGAGCGAATGTCGAATGGCAAAGGGACAAAACTGAAAACTCAAAATTTACAGATCCCAACTTAAAACATTCCTTACGGAAACCCTAAGCGTTGGGGCAACCAGTCCAAAGGACTTATAAAACTTCAAACTTAAAATTCAAAGCCGCCGACTCAAAATCTAAAGCATTCTATTTAGTTGTCGACAGTAAGATATACACGTTAAAGTCAGGGGCGACTGAACTTCCTACTGGATGTGGCTGATGCAATTTCTTAGATCTACTATTGCTTTGCTGTTTGCGATCGCGTTCAGCTTGTCCCCTATGTCTCCAGCACTAGCAGCCAGTTTCGTGCCAAACGAAAATTTAGTAGTTGAAGGAATTCCGGCGATTCCGCTGGCGCTCGTGGAAGCGGTCAAACGCTACACAGAGTTTCGTTCCGCCAGTTTAGCGAGTTGGCACCCGCAGCGACGGGAAATTTTGATCTCCACGCGATTTGCGAATAATGCTCAGGTGCATCGGGTGCGATCGCCGCTTGCAGCACGAACCCAACTGACATTTTTTACGGAACCACCTTCTGGGGCGACCTATCAGCCGACACAGGGCAATTATTTTGTTTTTAGCCGTGATGCTGGCGGCAATGAGTTTAGCCAAAACTTTCGCTACGATGTGGCAACCGGAGAAGTGACACTGCTGACCGATGGCAAATCTAAAAATAGTCGCGGCGTGTGGTCAGCGAAGGGCGATCGCATGGCATATACTTCAACCCGGCGCACGGGCAAGGATGCCGATTTGTATGTGATTGATCCGACGAAACCCAGCAGCGATCGCCTGTTGGCAAGCGTCGAAGGCGGCGGTTGGTCACCGTTGGATTGGTCGCCGAACGATCGCCAGCTTTTGGTGTCGCAATATTTGTCTGCCAACGAAAGCTACTTATGGTTATTTGATACGCAAACGGGCAGCCGCACATTGCTCACGCCCAAGGGCAAAGAAACGGTGCTGTATGAATCGGCAGTGTTTAGCAAAGATGGCAAGGGCTTGTATGTGGTTAGCGATCGCGACTCCGAATTTCAGCGCCTCGCCTACTACAACCTAGGTAACAAGCGCTACACGCCGCTCACCAGCAAAATTCAGTGGGATGTGGAAGACTTTGATTTGTCAGAAGATGGCAAGCGGATCGCCTTTGTCACCAACGAGGATGGAGTCAGCGTGTTGCATTTGCTCGATACCAAAACCCGACGAGAGCTTGCCCTACCGAAGTTGCCAAATGGAGTCATCCTAGGCTTAAAGTGGCATCGTAACAACCGCGATCTCGGCTTTACCTTCGTATCGGCTCGGTCTACTGCCGATATTTATTCCATTGATGTGACCACAAACAAGCAAGAACGCTGGACGGAAAGTGAAACAGGCGGCATCAACACTCGCACCTTTTCAGAAGCGGATCTGGTGCGCTGGAAAAGTTTTGACGGCAAAACCATCTCTGGCTTTCTCTATCGTCCTGCTCAAAAATTTACGGGCAAGCGTCCTGTCATCATTGATATTCATGGGGGACCGGAAGCTCAGTTCCGTCCAGTGTTTTTGGGACGGCAGAATTATTATTTGAACGAACTGGGTGCGGCGGTTCTATTCCCCAATGTGCGTGGCTCCACAGGCTATGGAAAATCGTTTCTCAAGCTAGATAATGGCTTTTTGCGAGAAGACTCGGTGAAGGATATTGGAGCGCTGCTGGATTGGATTGCAACGCAGCCCGATCTGGATGCTAGTCGGGTGATGGTCACGGGTGGCAGCTATGGCGGCTATATGTCGCTAGCAGTGGCGACGACCTACAGCGATCGCATCCAAGCGGCGATCGATATCGTGGGCATCTCCAACTTTGTCTCTTTTCTAGAACGCACCGAAAGCTACCGCCGCGATTTGCGCCGCGTGGAATATGGTGACGAACGCGAGCCTAAAATGCGAGAATTCCTACTAAAGATCTCGCCGCTCAACAACGCTGAAAAGATCAAAAAGCCTTTGTTTGTGATTCACGGCAAGAATGACCCCCGCGTTCCGCTTAACGAAGCCGAACAAATGGTCGCAACCGTCCGGAAAAGCAGCACCCCCGTTTGGTATCTAATGGCAAAGGATGAAGGACACGGATTCGCCAAGAAATCCAATGCCGATTTTCAGTTCTACTCCACGGTGCAATTTGTCAAAACCTATTTGTTGAATGAATCAGGTAGTCAATGACTTGGATTTAACGCTACAACTCAATTAGGGGAATTCATCCAGCCGACTTCACGATAAAGGAAAACCCATGACACGGGACGGAGACAAACAAGGCGTTCTTAAAGAAATAAAAAACCAGGTAGTGATCTTGGGTGGATTGGTGCTGTTGGCGTGGGGATTGGAATTATTTGACCTATTTGTCCTGCGGGGCGGCGGTTCTCTGGGCGGATTTAATCAATGCCGAACGGATTTACGCAGTGGCTTAGCGCAATGCGGTTTAAACCAATTTGGCATTATTCCGCGAAATTTGATTGGGCTGCGAGGCATCTTATTTGCACCCTTTTTACACGCAAACTTGGCACACCTCATTGGCAACACCATTCCCTTTGTTACTCTGGGCTGGCTGATTATGCTGGGCGAAATTAGCGACTTTTTTGTAGTTAGCGTTATTTCTGCTGTAGTGGGTGGGCTGGGCACTTGGTTGTTTGGCTCTCCCGGCATTCACATTGGGGCAAGTGGCGTAATTTTTGGCTATTTGGGCTATCTGCTGTCGCGGGGCTATTTTGAACGCAAGCCGCTTTCCATTGCCATGTCCCTGTTTGTGCTGGTGCTTTATGGCAGCCTGCTTTGGGGATTGCTTCCTTTGCAATACGGCATTTCTTGGGAAGGACACCTGTTCGGCTTTTTGGGTGGAGTGGTATCGGCAAAGATCCTAGCGCGGGATAGTAAATCGGTTGGAGGATAAATGTTTTGACGAATGCCGTGATTTTGGGCTGTGGCTATGTGGGGCGATCGCTGGCTCCTCGCTGGCGACAAACGATGACGGTGACTGCCACTACGACAACCCTAGAGCGGCTGGTGGAATTGCAAACTCTGGCAGACTATGCCGTGGTCATGAAAGGCAATGATCTAGCTGCTGTGCGATCGCTGTTGCACAATCAGCAAGTGCTGCTGATATCTGTCGGTGCGCCCAATGCTAACGCCTACGAAGAAACGTACCTGCATACGGCAAAAACTCTAGTCGCAGCGTTGAAATCGTCTTCTGTTCAGCAGGTAATTTATACCGGTAGCTATGCAGTCTATGGCGATCGCGGTGGTGAGTGGGTCGATGAAACCACGCCCGTCATGCCGATCAACCCCAAAGCTGAAATTTTGGCAGAGACCGAGCAGATTTTGCTGAGTGCAGCTCATGATTCGCTGAAAGTCTGCATCTTGCGGCTAGGCGGCATTTATGGCGCTGGGCGCGAACTGAGCAAAATTTTTGGAAGGGCAGCAGGCAGCGTTCGGGCTGGAACGGGTGAAGAAGCTTCCAACTGGATTCACATTGACGACATTGTGGGCGCGATCGCCTTTGCCCAACAGCACAACCTCAGCGGCATTTACAATCTGGTTGGCACTGTTCCCATCACTACAAAAGAATTGCTCGATCGCGTTCTCACCGCCCATCACTTACCGCTGGCAACCTGGGATGGTTCACAATCCAGCACCCGGTCTTACAACGCCCGCGTGTCAAATCAAAAGCTGAGGGATGCCGGATACAAGTTTATCTACCCAGAGATCCAAGAAACGCTATGAATACCGCTGCCCTGTGTAGCGGCTTTTGTTTTTGGGGAACTCTGAAACTATCCTTATTGGTCGTCTGATGAAAAGATATTTCCTGGTGGCTTTGGTGTTGGCAAGCTGCACCAATCAACCCGCTTCAAACGCCCCTCAACTTGATGCCAGCAAAGCCACAGAGATGCTAGAACTCGCTTACCTGCAATACGTCAATCCTGATGGCAAGCTGGGCACGGTCAACTGCAAACATAAGGTTGTAGACGATGAAAACTTTGTGCTTTGCATTTACCCATCCACCGTTAGCGAAACTAAGCCCATTCACCGAGGGGTGTGGATTGCTAGGCAGACTGGGGAAGATTTTAAGTTCTATGCGGTTAACGGAAAGGCGCTTAACGCCCTAGAAAAGCTGGATATGTATCCTAAAGAGTTTTTGAAGGAGCAAGTTCCAAACAAGATTGATATCCCAAAGGTGCTAAATAGTTTCTAAGCAGCTTTTATCCCATCTCGGAGCTTTGAGTTTCTGCCATGTCTGATTATTTTGGCTGAATGGTGGAAGCTTGAATCGCCTCAGTGCTTAGCGGTTTTTGACCCTTGACACTCCCCGCCCTAAAGGTGCGAGAGTTCTTGGTTCACCGCGACCACTTAAAATGGAGTCAGAGGTGGGACTCTCCGCAAGCATTAATTCAGGTATGCTCTACCCTATTCGCATATCGCTAGCCCTTTTTAAGCTTGAAACATTTTTGTTTCAAATACTCTGTTGTATCTGAAGAGCCACCTTAGAAAGGCGAGGTTTTGAACCCATTTTTTTGGTAATCTGGGCTTCTAGAAATCAAGCGATTGTTTCCCATGCATACCGTTTCGTCGAGTCCTGTCTCATCCCTCAGCACCAAAGACCATATTGCTCAGGTTTATAATCAACCGCTGCCCGATCTGCTGTTTGCGGCACAGACTACTCATCGGCAACACCATGATCCCCATGCGGTGCAACTGTGTACCTTATGCAGCATTAAAACCGGAGCCTGCCCGGAAGACTGCGGCTACTGTTCTCAAAGTGTCCACAATCAAACGGATCTCCAGCCAGAGCCGTTGATGGATCTGGCTGGGGTACTATCAGAAGCGGCGATCGCTAAAGCCAGTGGCTCCACCCGATTTTGCATGGGAGCCGCATGGCGCGAAGTAAAAGACGGTGCCCAATTTGAGCGGGTGCTAGAGATGGTGCGGCAAGTGGCGGCGCTAGATTTGGAAGTTTGCTGCACGTTGGGAATGCTGAAACCGCATCAGGCGCAGCAGTTGAAAGCCGCCGGATTGACTGCCTATAACCACAATCTGGATACCTCGCCCGACTATTACCCGCAAATCGTCACCACCCGCACCTACCGCGATCGCCTGGAAACCATCCGTGCCGTTAGCGAAGCCGGAATTTCAGTGTGCTGCGGCGGTATTGTCGGCATGGGCGAATCGGTGGGCGATCGCCTCGATCTGCTGGAATCCCTTGCCAATCTCTCTCCCGTGCCCGAATCGATCCCGATCAATTGCCTCGTGCCCGTCCCTGGAACCCCTTTACAGGACGTACCGCCGATTGACCCGATCGACCTCGTGCGGATGATTGCCACCACTCGCATTCTGTTTCCCACGGCAATGGTGCGCCTCTCTGCCGGACGGCTGACCATGAGCGACGAACTGCAAGCCCTGTGCTTTTTGGCAGGAGCTAACTCTATCTTTACCGGACCCAAACTTCTGACCACACCCAATCCCGCCGGATCTGAAGATGAAGCATTGCTGCAACGCTTGGGCATGGTGCCAAAACCGCTGTAATGGTTGAGTAAGGGTAGATTTGCAGCGATCGCGCTCACCATAGCCATTAGTTCAGTAGAAAATGAGAGTGATGAGATGAATTGAACATAACGGGAGTCTATGATGACAACACTGAAACAGCTAGAAGCCCAGCTACTCTTGCTCAAACCCTCAGAGCAGGCTGCCATCATTCAACTGCTCTCAAACAACTTGGCAAACACTTGGGAGGGCATTGGCAAAACACCCAATGTGATGGGCGGTGATGCCTGCATCCGTGACACTCGTATTCCAGTTTGGGTGCTCATTAGCTATCGACGGCTGGGACTTAGTGAAGCCAAACTTCTAGAGAATTACCCTGACCTGTCAGCCACTGATCTGGCAAACGCTTGGGCTTATGCTGCAATCTATCCGAGCGAAATTGAGATTGCCATCTGCAAACAGGATGAAGCCTAGCTGATGGCGCGATTCTATGCTGATGAACAATTTCCTGGAGAAACAATGATCGTCCTGAGATCGCTCGGACATGATATATTAACCGTCCAGGAAGCTGGCAATGCCAATCAGCGCATTCCTGACCCAGATGTTTTAGCCTTTGCCACAAAGGATCATCGAGCCGTTTTGACGTTCAACCGCCACGATTTCGTTCGGCTCCATAAAATTTTACCCAATCATTCCGGTATTATTGCTTGTACTGAAAACCCAAATTTTGAACACTAGCAGAGAAAATTCACCAAGCAGTGACTCAACTCGGCAGTTTAGATAGCCAATTGATTCGGATTTATCGAGATGCTTAATGATGAAACACTCCGCGATCGCCGCCCTTAGAACCTCGGCACAATAGAGAATTAAAATCAATGGCAAAAGACCTTTTTCATCATGCCGTCCGGCGTGCCCTTGAAAAAGAGGGTTGGACGATTACTGACGATCCGTTCTTCATCCGTTTTGGTGGTGTTGATATGTATATTGATTTGGGTGCAGAGCAAATTTTAGCTGCGGAACGAGGGACAGAGAAAATTGCAGTCGAGATCAAAAGCTTTTTGACACCCTCCGCCACAACAGAATTTAATGCCGCCTTGGGACAATTTCTCAAATGTCAACTTGCACTGGAACAGATTCAACCTAACCGTACACTTTACTTAGCAATTCCGGTTGATGCCTATGACTCTTTTTTACGCTAGAGCTACCGCGATTGTTGATTCAACGCTACCAAGTTCACCTAATCGTTTATGAACCCGCAGAGGAGGCGATCGTGCTATGGAAAAAGTAGAACGCTATCGACAAATTATTCAGGAAATATTACAGACGTATAGCGACATTAAAGCCAGCAATGAAGAGGTTGAAGCAGAAGCAATCTTTGATATCAGGCGCGATCGCTACCAGGTCACTCATGTTGGCTGGTCAAATAAACGTCGTGTCTATGGATGCATCTTACATTTGGATATTAAGAACGAAAAAATCTGGATTCAACACGATGGGACAGAAGGAGGCATTGCCAATGAATTAATAGAGCGTGGTGTGCCCAAAGAAGACATTGTTATAGCATTTCATTCTCCTTTCAAACGACAATTTACTGAGTTTGCAGTGGGATGATAGATAGTCACAACGCTCTTTTTCTTTTAGATAACGCTCTTTTAGATATAGAGTAAAATTTTGTTGCTCATGACCGCGATCGCGATGGTGAAAAAATAGTGCCTCAATCAGTCTTCCCTCAAGAATTACAGCCGTTTTCTGTGTTGGGCGTGCCTCTTCATCTGACCCATGACTATTTGAGCTGGCTGATGTCTCAAGCCGCCCAACAGCGCGGTTGCCATGTGGTGACGCTGAACGCAGAAATGACGATGCAGGCAGGGCAAAATCCGCAGCTTGCCGAGATTATTCAGCAGGCAGAACTGGTGATTCCCGATGGGTCTGGCATCGTGCTGTATTTGAAGCTCTACGGCAAGCAGGTAGAACGTCGCCCCGGTATCGAACTGGCGGAAGGGATGCTGCAAGCCTTTGGCGGGTCGCAGGATTTGGGCACGGTGTTTTTCTATGGCGGACAGCCGGGAGTCACTGATACCGCCGCGATCGCGTGGCAACAGCAGTATCCGCGATTAGTAATTGACACCCAACACGGCTACCTCAAACCAGAGGAGCAGCTTACCTTTGAGCAACGCTTAAAGGACTTGCAGCCCGGACTGATTCTGGTGGGTTTGGGTGTACCTCGGCAAGAATTTTGGATTGCAGAACATCGCCACCTTTGCCCCAATTCAATCTGGATTGGCGTGGGCGGCAGTTTTGACATTTGGGCAGGCACGAAAACCCGCGCCCCGGAGTTCTTTCGCAAAAACCATTTGGAATGGCTGTATCGCCTGTATCAGGAGCCGTGGCGCTGGAAGCGAATGTTGGCACTGCCTCATTTTGCATGGCGATCGCTGCTCTGGCGAATGACCAAAGGCGAATGACCAAAGGCGAATGACCAAAGGCGAATGACCAAAGGCGAATGACGAAGGGCGAATGACGAATGACGTAAGTCCTTTGAACTGGTTATTACCTGCGGCAACGCTTCGCAAACGCCAACCCGTAGCCTCTTCTAAGAAACTTGAGGTAGCTCTGGAATGGCATAACGAATGCAACTTGAGAGGTCTGCCTGCCACCCCTCACCCCTTGCCTCTCGCCCCTGTCATATACACCTCTTCCGCCACCTGCTTGATGCGTTGTAGTTGAGTTTGCATGTCTTGCTGTGTCCACTGGGCGGCGAAGGTGTCGAAGCCAAACCGGATGATCGGGTTGGGAATCGTAAACTCAAAGCGGTTGACTAAGCGGGTGCCTTCTAGCTCAGGGTTACACTCCCAGCGATCGCGCCCTGCAAAAAAGCCCTTAAACGCCCAGACGACTAAGCCGGGTTCCCGCTCCACAACCACATTAGTGAGCGTAGGCTGCAATACAGGAACCTGCACTACAAAACGACTCTGGCTACCGATTTCTGTAGACCAATCGCCCACGGGTTCACAGCGCAAAGCCGGGTTGAGCCAGCGATGCATCAGCGCGAGGTCTGTAACGCACTGTTCTACTGCCGTGGAACTGGCATTAATGTAAATTGACTGTTCAAATACCTGCGAAGAAACCATGCCAAAATCAACACTTAAGTAAAACGATGAAATGAAACAGAAACGCTATGGAGTAGAACTGCAAGCTTAAAACCTGAGATGAAAATACAGGTATTTTAAGTATAGTTTCTAACCAAAAGCATGAGAGCGGCAGTGAAGAGATGGAAAAAGAAGGAAATAAAGGGCGATCGCTGAAGTCGAAATTATCAGCGTTTAATCCATCTGATACACTGAAACGATAATTTTCTGTCCAGCCGATGACCGAGCCACGTGACGAGTTTGATAGCCCTTGGAAAGAGATTCTAGAAGCGTATTTTCAAGACTTCATGCAGTTCTTCTTTCAACAGATTCACGACGACATTGACTGGAGCCAGGGCTATGACTTTTTGGATCAAGAACTGCGCCAAGTGGTGCGCGATGCCGAACTGGGCAAACGGTTGACAGACAAACTCGTCAAAGTCTGGAAACTCAGCGGAGAAGAGACTTGGGTCTTGGTTCACATTGAGTTCAAAGCCAAGAAGAACGCACCTTTAGCGAGCGGATGTTTGTCTATTACTATCGGTTGCGCGATCGCTATAACCAAAAGATCGCTAGTCTAGCGATTTTGGGGGATGAGCGGGAAACTTGGCGACCACAACCGTTTCAGACAGAACTTTGGGGTTGTGAGTTAACGTTTCGCTTTCCCACAATCAAGCTGCTGGACTATGCACCGCGTTGGGCAGAGTTGGAGAATAGTCGCAATCCATTTGCGATCGCGGTGATGGCACATTTGAAAACAAAAGAAACTCGCAATGATGCGATCGCTCGAAAGGAATGGAAGTTTCGGCTGACGCGGCGGCTATATGAGCAGGGCTATGAGCGGCAAGATATACTGAATTTATTCCGGTTTCTAGATTGGATGATGGATTTACCAGAGGGCTTGAAGCAAGCATTCCGGGCTGAACTTGAACAATTTGAACAGGAGAAACAAATGCCTTACGTCACCTCAATTGAACAGATGGGGATTGAAAAGGGGCGGCTTGAAACCCAAACCGCGATCGCCCTAAATATGCTCCGAAAGAGTTTGCCTTTAGAGACGATCGCGGAATTTACTGGGCTGACCATTGCTCAACTCCAACAACTCCAAGTTGACCCAGCCCAATAATCAACGAGTGAACCTTTCAGACTACGCTCCTAAGGATAGAACGCTAACTGGGGCAATCCTAATGTTTCATCCCAATCCATCATGATGTTGACGCACTGAATCGCCTGTCCCGCTTGCCCTTTCATCAGGTTGTCGATCGCCGATAACACGATCACCCGCCCCGTTCGCGCATCCACTTCCAGCCCAAGGTAGCAAAGGTTGGTATGACACGCCCACTTCGTTTGGGGATAGATACCACTCGGCAAAATCTTTACCCAGGGAGAATTGCGATAGAAGGCAGTAAAAATCGTCAGCAAATCTTCCCGCACCAAACCGGGATCGCGGAGAGTGGCATAGACCGTTGCCAAAATGCCGCGCGGCATGGGAACTAGGTGAGGCGTGAATTGCACCATCACTTCATGACCCGCGAGATCGCTGCAAATTTGTTCAATTTCTGGGGTATGGCGATGGCGGGCAACTCCATAGGCACTAAAAGAGCCACCGGCTTCTGCCAGCAGCATATTGGTCTTTGCCTGCCGTCCGCCGCCTGAAGTGCCCGATTTGGCATCAACGATCGCAGTTTCTGGCACGATTAAACCTTGCTTGAGCAATGGCGACAGCGCGAGTAAGCTAGCAGTTGGAAAACAACCCGGACAGCCGATTAGCTGCGCTTGAGAGATGCGATCGCGGTATAACTCCGGCAAGCCATATACAGCAGTCTCAGCAACTTTCTCATCGGTGCGTTCAATCCCATACCAGGTTTGGTAAACTGCCAAATCTGAAAAGCGATAGTCAGCCGACAGATCCAACACCTTGCAACCTTTCGCCAGCAGCGTCGGAGCCATGGTGCAGGCAAGCCCATTGGGGAGTGATAAAAAGACAATTTCACACCGCTCGGCAATTTTGTCTAAATCAATTGGCTCAATTACCTGATCAACGCGAGAGTGCAAATGCGGATAAAGATCCGAAAATGGCTGTCCGGCGCTGCTATCTCCACCCAGATAGGCGAGTTCCAAATTCGGGTGATCCATCAGAATACGGACAAGCTGTACGCCGCCATAGCCCGATGCGCCTACAATTCCAACCGGGACACGCCCCCCATCACCCATGATGCTTTTACCTTATTGCGGATTAAATACAGAGAACTTTGCTGCATTGTAGTACCAGACAAAAGATTTGTGGCAAGCAGCGATCGCTCTATTTCTCCTCAACCCTTCAGGGCATCATGCTGATGTATTTCAACTATCCAAAAATTTTCCGCTGTGGTGGCTCGCATCAAGTTGATTTTCCCATTCCGATCGAAATGGGCTTGGAGTTCGGTTAGATCAATGAAAGTAATCAGCAGTCGAATGGCTGCGGCGTTCGTCAGCATCAGATTCCAGTAGCGATCGATGACGAATGCTGGATATGGCTCTTGCTGCCGCCGCAGGAAATCGAGGGCTTTACGAAACTTTAACGTGCTGTTCCGCGATCGGTATCGCTTGAATCCAACGCAACCGCGAAAAACTCGAACGACATGAAACGCTTTGTGCAATGCTTTGGAGAACCAATCATCACCTCTTTTTCAACATTGACTCATCTCACACCCACCGCCAAGCGGATTGCCCAAACGGATGTCGATACGATCGCAGCCCTGGGTATTTTGTCCACACGAGCCAGATCAATCGTCACGCATTAGGTGAAACGAACCCCAAGTGCGTTTTAGCGATCGCCGCACAATGGCAACCGTGGCGATCGCATGCCACACTGCATCTCTGGCAATCCTTGAAGCAAGGAAATGGCTTGATCTCAAAAAACGTTCCAACCCAGATGATTGACTCAAAGGTAGCAAGCCGATGATTTACTTCACGTTCTACGAAAGCCCGATTCAATCGCTGCGGCTAGTTTCCGATGGGCGATCGCTGATTGGACTCTATATGATGTCTGAAAAACATCATCTGACCCCTCACAGCGATTGGCTAGAAGATGCGACTATTGCGCCCTTTCCACAAGCTAAGCAACAACTGACCGCCTATTTTGCAGGCAGCTTGACCGAGTTTGATCTACCGTTGCAGATGTCCGGCACTCCCTTTCAGCAACGAGTTTGGCAAGCGCTCAAGACCATTCCTTACGGCACGACAATATCTTATGGAGAGTTAGCTCAACAAATCGGTCAACCCACAGCCTCCCGTGCGGTGGGTCTCACCAATGGACGGAATCCACTGTCGATCGTTGTGCCCTGTCATCGGGTGATTGGAGCCAATGGCAAGTTAACAGGATATGGTGGCGGACTTGCCCGCAAACAGTGGTTGCTCGATCACGAACGCCTAAGGATCGTGGATTAAATAACCTGTAATTCTGGTTTAGCTGTATAGTTCCATTGAGGCAAGAATTCATCAAAGACAATTTTCATGTTGGCTTTGAAGTCTTGGGCTACTTTTCGACCCGT
>CASBQE010000192.1 GCA_949127665.1 Synechococcales cyanobacterium PMM_0083 | reverse complement strand
AGCAAGGAGATTTGTTGTGGTTAATTTCAAGACATTATCGATGGCGATCGCTGCTACGACGCTCAGTTTTTTCGCGATCGGCATCAACTCGGCTCAAGCCGCCCTGCTTCAATTTAGTTTTACAACTGACCAAGAGGGTAGCGGTTCTTTTTTGCTAGACACTGAAACACCAGTGTCTTCAGAAATTATTCCACCGCTATTTGATGACACCGGGGAGGTGTTTGCAGAGGGAACGCTCTATGCAAATGCCGTCTCAAACTTCTTTTTCTCGTCGCCAGGGGCAGGGACGTTTAATTATGCCACTCTGGATTTTATAGTGTTTCCTACTGTTTCCTATGCGCCTGGTTCTGTCGCTGGCGCGATTGGATTACGTCAATGTAGCGACCCAGACGCAGACTGTCCAATTCAGCTTGATCTGGACTACCTAGGCAGCTTAGCGGAGCTTCCGACCCTCTCTGCTAATTCCGAAAGTTACGATTTATTTGCTGTCTTTGGCTATCAAGCGGGTGTAGCAGGGTTTACGCTTGATGAGAGCATTACCAGCCAATCTTCAACGGCAGTTCCTGCGCCTGCGGTATTCCCAGGAGTGTTGGCAGCCGGGGCGCTTGGGGCAGTTTACCGTAAGCGTCAAGCTAAAAAAGTGTCTGCTTAGTTCCAGTTTTTTGCATCGTTGAATTTGAGTAACCGGGTGGGCAATGTTCACCCGGTTTTTTCAGTGAGGCAAGGCGATGTGCAACTAATTTACCCACCCTGCGGGAATCAAGTTATGTCCCAATCCTGCTTCGCACATCGCATTTAGATGATTGAATTTTAGTGCGCTGGTTGACATAAGGGGCATACATTCTTGATAATTGAAAATTGTGCAAACTCTAACGCTTTAGAAAATCTTGGCTAACGTCATTGTGGTTGGTGCCCAATGGGGCGATGAAGGAAAAGGAAAAATAACAGACCTCCTGAGCAAATCAGCGGACATGGTGGTTCGCTATCAAGGTGGGGTTAATGCTGGGCATACGGTTGTTGTGAAGGATCAGATCTTTAAGCTGCACCTGATTCCGTCAGGTATTCTTTACCCTGATACCGAATGCATTATCGGATGCGGCACTGTTATTGATCCAAAGGTGTTGTTGGGCGAACTGGATCAGCTTCGTGAGTTGGGTATTTCAACGGCGAACCTGCTGATTTCGGAAACTGCTCATATCACAATGCCTTATCACCGCCTCATTGATCAGGCATCGGAAGAGCGTCGGGGGGAGCACAAAATTGGCACTACTGGGCGCGGAATTGGTCCAACCTATGCAGACAAATCAGAACGAACTGGCATTCGTGTGGTTGATCTGATGGATGCAGAATCGTTGCGAAAGCGGCTTCGTTGGACGATTGAATACAAAAATGTCATTTTAGAAAAGCTCTATAATCTTCCTCCGCTCGATCCGGAAGCTGTAATTGACGAATATTTAGTCTATGCGGAACGGTTACGTCCTCATGTGATTGATTCTTCGCTGCGAATCTACAATGCCATTCAACGCAAACGAAATATTTTGTTTGAAGGGGCACAGGGAACCTTGCTAGATCTTGATCATGGAACCTACCCCTATGTCACGTCTTCTAATCCAGTGGCAGGAGGAGCCTGTGTGGGCACTGGCGTTGGTCCAACCATGATTGATCGCGTGATTGGTGTGGCAAAGGCTTATACCACCCGTGTTGGAGAGGGTCCTTTTCCCACTGAACTACACGGAGAGATGGGTGACTTGCTGTGCGATCGCGGCGCTGAGTTTGGCACCACAACAGGACGGCGGCGACGGTGTGGCTGGTTTGATGCCGTTATTGGTCGATATGCAGTGCGGATTAATGGGCTAGATTGCCTAGCAATCACTAAACTGGATGTATTAGACGAACTGGATGAGATCAAAGTCTGTGTTGCTTATGAAGTAAAAAATGAGCGCCGCCAAGATTTTCCCAGTAATTCGCGTACCTTTGCCCGCTGTGAACCTATTTATAAAACCGTTCCCGGCTGGAAGCAATCGACCGCTGACTGTCGGGCTTTAGATGAATTGCCGCAGCCGGCACTAGATTACCTCAAACTATTGGCAGAGTTGATGGAAGTTCCGATCGCGATCGTTTCCTTGGGAGCAAGCCGCGATCAAACCATCATCGTTGAAGATCCAATCCATGGACCTAAACGCGCTCTGCTATATTCCAACGGCACGACTTCTGCCGAAACTACCAGTCAAACCATTGAAGTCTAGCGGCTTTAATCTCACGGCTAAAATTTTCTCCAACTCCTTACCCTTGATTTTTTGTTATGAAACTCACGATTGAATGCCAATCTCGTCCTGATGGCAGCAAAACCAAGGCTCTCCGCCGATCTGGCATATTGCCTGCTGTTTTATATGGGCACAAGGGAACAGAGTCTATTGCTTTAGTTCTCAGTGCAAAAGAGGCTGAACGATTAATGCGACAAGCCTCAGTGAATAACACCCTGATTGATATTACGATTCCTGACGTGCCTTGGTCAGGGAAGGCATTGTTGCGCGAAGTCCAAACTCATCCTTGGCGGGGCACACCTTACCACGTTAGCTTTTATGCCGTTGCCGGTCACGGCGATTTAGAAGTGGATGTTCCGCTCCATTTTGTGGGTATTGCAACTGGAGTGAAGTTGGGCGGGGGATCTTTAGAAACTTCGATGGGATCTTTAGCCGTCCGATGTGATCCAACTCTGATTCCCGAAGCGATCGAAGTGGATGTTTCTAATTTAGAAGTAGGCAGTGCTATTCATGTGAGTGAACTGGTGATGCCAGAGGGTGTGGTGGCAGTCTCTGATTCAGAACGGGTGGTGGCAAGTGTGGTGGCAGGTCGCGAGGAATAGTTTCGCTAAAATTTGCCTAGTCATAAATGTATTAAAAGCCAGGGAGCTATTTCTCTGGCTTTTTGATTGGCTGAATCAGTAGGGCTGATTTGATCGATCGCTGAATCGGCTTGCCATCGTTCACTTTGCCATGGATCGTTTTACCCTGGTAATAGAGCGATGAAGAACTGCCGCCGTCCAAATTCATCGCCTGCTCAACGCCCAAGGTTTTCATAAAATCGGTTAGTTCTTGTACCGTCATCCCGCTGTTAGCGCGATCGGGCTTTTGTGCCACCATCACCCAAATAATTGTATTGTTGCGCGTGATCCCGATCGCGCTCCGAGCATTAAGCTGATTAATTCCTAACGGATCGCGAACCACCTTTTGGCTGCGAATCTCCAAAAAGCCTTCCTCCTTTAACGTTGCATTCGGCAGCAGTTGGGGACCGGCACCAAGGGAGTCTTGAAGCTGACAGTCGGCGCGAGGCACCGTTTGACGACGGGTAATGGCATACTGAACGACTTTTCCACATTGATAACGGCGAAATTCAGAGCGGTTGAGAATTTTATCGAGGTAAGGCAATAAATCGAGATTGGTCATCAAGCGCGGATTGTCTTCAGGCTTGGCGATCGCGTTCTCTTGTAACGTTACCGCAGAAATTGTTTTTTGATTTTCGGGATCAAAGTAGCCCCCGTTAATTGCGGCGATCGCTCCATATCGCTGAGCCAGTTCTTTTAGCGGCTCAACAGTGCCCGATACAGCAGGTGTGATTAAGACCTGACTCTGGGGCGGTATCGACACGGCATGAACCACACTCTGCGCTAGTGTGTAAACTTTGTATTCAATGGTTTGGGCGGCAGGTGGGGAAGCGGCGATCGCGGTTGGAGCCTTAGACTGAGCGCTTGAGGATGGCGTGGGCGATCGGCAAGCCACAAGACTTACGCCAATCCCAATCAAAATGAAGCTTCTCATCTGAGCCTTATGCATGGTTTCCTCGCTTCACCGTAAAGATTCGTGCTGGCGATCGCAGCGGCGTTCCTATTTCACAGTTTCAATTCATGCAAAAAGCCCCAGGGAGAGCTGGGGCTGGCGTAAGAGATCTCGTTCACTTGATAGCCAAATACTTTGAGTGCATCACGATAGGCACAATCAAATTGGACTAGAGGTTGCTCAAAAAGCCGATCACGCCATGACCTGTAAAAACTTCTAAAGCTAGCAAAGAAACAAAGCCAATCATTGCCATGCGTCCGTTGAAGAGTTCAGCATACTGAGTAAAGCCAAACTGAGGCTGGTCAGTCACATACATTTTTGGCTCAACCGCATAGATATTTTGTCTTCCGCCTTCTTCAACCACAACGCCGCTTTTCATGACAGTCTCCTGACTTGCTTGTGTAACTTTATGTAACTAAATATATCAGACATTGTTACAAAATTGCAACATTATTCTAATAATTTAATCTAGCGCCGCTGACTTCCCCAACAACAAGCAATTACGACGGTTCTAAATTTTCTCGTCGCCAGTATGCTTGTACCAGATGAATTTCGTCGTACCCATATACTTCTCCCAAATAATCGCGAATCTGACGGCGTGAGTCTCCGCCCACAGTGGCGATCGCGTGCAAAATCTTCTCCTGGCGATCGAGCGGCACTAGGCTATTGAGCGGAATATCATGTTCCATCTCAATCAGTTCGGCTAAATGCGTCATCACCGTACTCATCCGCAGGTTGCGCTGTTCAGCAATTTCAAAGGGTTTCAGCCCCTGCTGAAAAAGCTGCAAGGTCAGCCGATGCGTATCAGAGGGCGAGCGATGCAACGGAGTAGGCAGAGGTAAACCAACGGGCGAAACAGTCGAGGTAGAGGGCGTTAGGGAAAGCCCTTTTTCTTGGCGGAAGGCGCGAATTTCGGATAAGAAAACATCGCCATATTGGTCAAGCTTGCGGCTGCCCACGCCGGAAATTTGGGAAAATTGAGCGCGGTTGAGAGGTTGTTGTTGCGCCATCAAGCGCAGGCTGGCATTGGCAAATACGACGTAAGGTGGCACAGATTGCTGATCGGCAAGGCGCTTCCGCAGAGTTTGCAAGCGCTGGAAAAGAGCTTCGATATTCTCATCGGTTTCACTGCTGGTTTGGGCAGTGGCAAGGCGACCGGGCGCAACGGCGACACTCACCGATCGCTGTTTTCGCAACACTTCCCAACTCAATTCGTTCAGCTTCAATACTGAATAACCATCGCTGCTTTCATCGATTAAGCCTTGATGCACTAGCGATCGCCCTAACATGCGCCACTCCTCAGCGCTACGATTTTTACCGATCGCATAGGTAGACAGCTTTTCATGCCCATTTTGCAGCACTCGTTGGCTTTTAGAACCCCGCAGCACATCCACCACATAGCCCATGCCGAACCGTTCTCGCACCCGCGCCACACAAGAGAGAAACTTTTGGGCTTCAATCGTCCAGTCTTCCACAGGCTTAGGATTGCAGCAGTTGTCGCAATTGCCGCAATTGCCTGGAAATGCTTCGCCAAAGTAGCCCAACTGAATAATCCGGCGGCATTCTGTCGCTTCAGCATAGTTGACCACCCGGCGTAACTGTTGGCTAGCAATCCGCTGCTCGTCTTCCAATGGCTGACCCGTGGATGGATCAACCTTTTGGCTAATCAAAAACTCCACAGTTTTAATATCGCCTGCCCCATAGAACAGAATACAGTCGGCGGGTTCATCATCTCGCCCCGCCCGTCCCGATTCTTGGTAGTAGCCTTCAATATTGCGTGGCAGATCGTAATGCACCACAAATCGGACATCGGGCTTGTTGATGCCCATGCCAAACGCAACAGTAGCGACCATCACCTGCACGTCGTCTCGAATAAAGCGGTTTTGATTGTCAGTGCGGGTTTCGGTCGCCAATCCCGCGTGATACGGCAATGCTTGAATTCCGTCGTTTTGCAGTTTCAGCGCCAGTTCATCGACTCGTTTGCGGCTAAGGCAATAAACAATGCCAGACCCAGTGGTTTTGCGAACGATTTGCAGCAGTTCATCGTAGGTTTGGCGCTGCTTGGGGCGCACTTCATAGTAAAGATTGGGACGGTTGAAGGTCGCTAGGTGAACAACGGGATCTTGCAGGTTGAGTTGCTCCACAATGTCGTGCCGCACTCGTTCGGTTGCTGTAGCGGTCAGCGCCATCACCGGAACTTTAGGATAGCTGTGGCGCAACTGCTGCAACTGGCGATAATCTGGACGAAAGTCGTGCCCCCATTCTGAGACGCAGTGGGCTTCATCGATCGCAATGCTCGACACATACACCTGCGACAGCCACTCACTGATCCGCCCCTCACCCAACAGCCGTTCTGGGGCAATATATAGCAGTTTTACTGTGCCTTCCACTACAGCGCGTTCTCGTTCTCGCAGTTCTGCACCGCTGAGGCTGCTGTTGAGAAAAGTGGCGGCAATGCCATTATCTTGCAATGCCTGCACCTGGTCTTGCATCAGGGCGATCAGCGGCGACACAATGATACTCAATCCGGGTTTCAGCAGAGCCGGAAGCTGATAGCACAAAGATTTGCCGCCGCCCGTGGGCATAATTACCAGCACATCCTGGTTTTGCAGCGACTTCTCAATAATCTGGCGCTGCCCTGGTCGAAAACTGTCGTAGCCGAAGTAGTGCTTGAGGGCGTGTTCTAGGGAGGAAAATTGGGTCGCGATCGCAGACTGAGTGGACATTGGCGAATTACGAGTGGCGAATTACGAGTGGCGAGTGACAAATCCCTTCCCCCTTTGGTTTGGAACTTTGGAGGGGCAGGAGCGGTCTATGAGAAGTACACGCGATCGCGTCCATTTAGGATACCTTAGCCGAGGCAGAATCAACCGATTGGAGGAAAATTGAGTACTCTATCCATGCGGTATGATGATGACTTCTTAGCCTCTATATGATTTTAGATCTAGCTCGTACTGGGTCTAAAAGCTGATGACTTCGTGAAAGTGTTTTAATTGCCAGATTTAAAGGGATTGCTGCCATTGCTACCATCACACTTGCCCCATCATTTTCCTTCCAAAAGATTGCTATGCCTGAGTAACGGACACGGAGAAGACATCATTGCAGTGCGGGTGCTGCAAGCCCTACGAGAGCAGGCAAATCCACCTCAAATTGCGGCTTTACCATTAGTGGGTGAAGGACGGGCATATCAACAGGCAGAGATTCCCTT
>CASBQE010000191.1 GCA_949127665.1 Synechococcales cyanobacterium PMM_0083 | reverse complement strand
AATGCGATCGCTCAATTTAACTGAAGCCCAAAAAGCACAGATCAAGGCAATCCGCGAAAAAGGGAAACAACAGGTTCAAGCGCTGTTGACTCCCGAACAAAAAGCCATGATGCAACAACGTCGTGGTGAAATGAAAAATCGTGGTCAGCAACGTCAGCAAGGTCAACCCAGACAATTCCAGCCCCTCCAGCCTCAATCTGGACAAGCGCCTGTTCAACCTGGAATTTAGCTGATAGCTGATAACTGATCGCAGGGAATAGGGGATAGTGTTGAAAAGTTGTTAGGGTTATTCTAGATGGTCAGGTTTATTTTATTCGCTGACACCTGACACCTACTCTCCCTTTCCCCTGCATGACAACTGCTCCCGAAGTGATCAGACACAGCGAATTACTCAATCAGTTGGTGCTGAATCGCGCCACATTGGAGGAGCTTGGGCGGGTAGAGATCCTGTGGATGTATCCTCCCGCCCATCGCGTGTTGGGGTTCATTTGCAAATCAGGTTTTTTGGGCAATCAAAAATCGGCGTTTAAGCTATCCCAAATTGAAGCGATCGGGGTCAATGGTATTTTGACCCATTCCCAGCCCGATGCCACCGATGCTGAACGGGTTCGACAGCTTGAATCACTGATTCACTCCGAAGTGTGGAGCAATGGGGGCGAGAAGGTTGGCAAGATTATTGATTGTGTTTTTAATTTGAAAACTGGGGCGATTTCAGAGTATTTAATGGTGGGCGATCGCCTGAGTAAACTGGCTGGCACGATTTATCGCTTGCCCGTAAACCGCATCAGCAGTTTAGGTCGAAAACGGGTTCTAGTCAGCGATCGCGCCATTCAAGCCTTTCCTCTATATCGCGAAGGTATTCAACAAAAAATTTCTAAAGCGAGTAACGCTATTAAAGACGACTACACTCAGGTCACGCAGGAATTCAGATCCATTGCCCAGCGCGCCCAAGATACTAGATTGCAAACCACTTCTCAGTTGAAAAATCTGGCGGAGCAGGCAAAAGAAAAAGCGCAGGAGCTTAATGAACAATTCCGAGACGGAGTAGAAACGTTTGTGGAACAGGCAAAGGAAACCACTGAAACCTTTGTGGAACGGATTCAGGAGCAAGCGGATAGTTTGGGTAGCGATCGCCCTTCGCGCAACGATGTTGTTCGCCCCCGTCAAAATCAATATTCAGCTAGTTCAGAGCTTGAAGTAGACAGTTGGTTTGAAGACGACTTTGAAGATGACTTTGAGAAAGCCAGTCCCGATGATTTAATCATTGATGAAATCGAAGAAATTTTTGAAGAGCTTGAGGAAATTTTTGGAGTGCCAACCAAGCAGGCTGCAAAGGTTCCCGGTGTAGATGATGCGCCACCTAGTCCAGATGCTCCTTGGATTGAAGATCTGCCCTGGAGCGCCGATAAGGTTGAATTTTGGGATGGGAAAGAGTTGGATCAGTGGGATGTGGACGATGAGGACGACGATCCTTGGAATATTACTGAATTGCCGCCGCCCACCGATTTGAATATTCCTTTGCTAAATGCTTCAGAGTTTGAGGATCACGACACTGAAGATTTGGAAACTGGAGATTTGGAAACTGAGGATTTAGAAGCTAGGGAGTTGGAGCGATCGCCTATTGATCCACCTGAACCATCCACCTCCAATTCACCCGAAACTGTTCATATTGCAAATGTTGAAGTGGTAGAAGATGAAGGCGAAGAGCGATCGCATTCCTCATAAGAGCGATCGCATTCCTCATCCCTATCACCTCATCAAACGCCTTCTCCACCGCCTGCTGGTCTGCCGCCTTGGTATAGCGTCGAAAGTTTTGCACCGACTTATGCCGGGTCAAAGCCATCACATGATAGGGATTCATCCCCAATAACACCAAATTAGTCGCAAACGTATGCCGGAACTGATGAGCATGAAAATCAAGCCCCGCCTGTTTTGAAATCACATCCATCACCTTGCGAATCCCTTCATAGCCCAACCGCTGCCAGAGATTACGCCGAGAATGGAAGACAAACAGCGGACGCTCTGGCGATAATACCTCCCCCGTCAACTCCCTCCACTGGAGACACCACTCCAAAGCTTCCTTTCCCTGGGATGTCAACGGCAACCATCACTTACTACCTGCCTTTGCCTCCCGGATGCGTAACCATTGCCCAACTCTTGTGGAGAAGCAAGCTACATAATCCTCGATATTCAACGCAGATACCGCTTCAGCCCGTAACCCATGCAACAGCACTGCAATTAAAGCAATATTTCGCTCTGGCAATGAAGTGGCTGCCCCACCCAGAACAATCTGCTCCACTTCTGTATCCTTTTTGACTATCGCAGCATCTTTTTATGAAGTTCTCTAATCTGAGTAGTTACAAAGCTTCTATAAAGCTAGCAGCATGGGTATTTACGGTACCTTACTGCCTTGTTATGCTTTTAAGTAAGGTTTTTAAAGTAGAAGGAGTATAGCTGCTGAGTGACCGACAAAATTTTTGTATCGGTTGGATTAAGGTGATACATGCCCCATGTCGTTATATTCACGTACCCGGAAATCGCAACCTAGCAATCATTGAATCGACATCTTTGAACCCAAACCACTGAAAACGCTGAATTTCTCCCCATGATTTATATTGTCGGGTTAGTAGCTGAAAATTACTTTTTGCTTGCTGCGAAATCAGGTGGGATTAAGCTACAAAGCTTAATTTAATTCACTCCAAAATTAAATCTGTCTACTTTTAACGTATGACGTATGAGGTCACTGAAAACTATGAGAATTCTAGTAACAGGTGGTGCCGGTTTTATTGGTTCCCATCTAATTGATCGTTTGATGACCGAAGGACATGATGTGATCTGCCTGGACAATTTTTACACCGGGCGAAAGAATAATGTTCTGAGGTGGGTTGGGCATCCCTACTTTGAGCTAATTCGCCATGATATTACAGAACCAATTCGCTTGGAGGTTGATCAGATTTACCATCTGGCTTGTCCCGCATCGCCTGTACATTATCAGTACAATCCAGTTAAAACGATCAAGACCAATGTGATTGGCACATTAAATATGCTGGGACTGGCAAAGCGGGTCAAAGCTCGGCTCCTGTTAGCCTCTACCTCAGAAGTTTATGGCGATCCAGAGGTGCATCCCCAGACAGAAGAGTATTGGGGCAATGTGAATACAATTGGGATTCGGAGTTGCTATGACGAAGGCAAGCGGGTCGCTGAGACTTTAACATTTGATTATCACCGCCAGAATGATGTTGAGGTGCGGGTTGCCCGAATTTTTAATACCTATGGTCCTCGTATGCTCGAAAACGATGGTCGCGTGGTTAGCAATTTTGTAGTGCAGGCGCTTAAGGGAACTCCATTAACGGTCTATGGAGCGGGGTCGCAAACTCGCAGCTTTTGCTATGTTTCTGATATGGTTGATGGCTTAATCCGGTTGATGAATGGTATTCATACAGGACCTATCAATCTTGGCAATCCAGAGGAATATACCATTCTTGAATTAGCTCGGACGATTCAAAAAATGGTCAACCCAGATACCGATATTCGATTTGAGCCATTGCCTCAGGATGACCCACGTCGACGTAAACCCGACATTACTAAGGCTCAGAAGTTGCTGAGTTGGCAACCTACCGTACCTTTATCTGAAGGGTTACGGTATACCATTGAGGATTTTCGCGCCCGTTCAGGCATTTCTGGCTCTACGCATTCTGTGGATTGTGTCGGTGTAGATTAGCCGTGCCGGATTCTTTGTGCATCCGATGTATTTTGCCTGTGTTTGATTCTGCTTAATTTTGTCGTGTCTTTTAGGGAAAGCCTCATGCGTGTATGTGTGATTGGTACTGGATATGTTGGTTTAGTTACTGGAGCTTGTTTGGCTCATACAGGTCATCACGTCGTTTGTGTAGACAACAACGAAGAGAAAGTCAAGCTCATGAAATCTGGGCAGTCTCCTATCTTTGAGCCGGGACTTTCGGAAATTCTGCAATCGTGTATTGAGAATAGAACGATTGAGTTCACTACGGATTTAAAAGCAGGGGTGGAGCATGGGCAAGTTTTGTTCATCGCTGTTGGGACTCCAGCGTTACCCAGTGGAGAAAGTGATACTCGTTATGTTGAGGCGGTGGCACATGGGATTGGCTGCCATCTGAAGGGTGAGTATAAAGTAATTGTCAATAAATCTACGGTGCCGATTGGGTCGGGAGACTGGGTTCGCATGTTGGTGCTGGATGGTTCTGCGGAGCGAAAGGCTGAGTCGGAAGTGCCTGTGATGGTGGGTGCTGGTGGGATTGATGTGGTGGCAACTGCGGCTAACTTTGCAAAAGAGCCGGAATTCGATGTTGTCAGCAATCCTGAGTTTTTACGAGAAGGTTCGGCGGTTTATGATACTTTTAACCCGGATCGAATTGTATTGGGTAGCAGCAGTTCTAAGGCGATCGCGCTGATGCAGGAACTATACGCTCCAGTTGTGAATCGCCACTTTGCCGAAGATCAAACGTTGCCGCCGGTGCCTATAGTGGTGACCGATCTGAGTTCGGCAGAAATGATCAAGTATGCTGCCAATGCTTTTTTAGCAACCAAGATTAGCTTTATTAATGAGGTTGCAAATATTTGCGATCGCGTTGGGGCGGACGTGATAGAAGTCGCCAAGGGCATAGGGCTAGACTCGCGCATCGGCAACAAGTTTTTGCAAGCAGGAATTGGCTGGGGTGGTTCCTGTTTTCCCAAAGATGTCTCTGCACTCATCCACACAGCAGATGATTATGGGTTTGAAGCGCAACTGATGAAAGCGGCAGTCAGCGTCAACCAGCGTCAACGTTTAGTGGTGGTAGAAAAGCTTCAACAGGTACTCAAAATCCTTAAGGGTAAGACCGTTGGGCTGCTCGGTTTAACCTTTAAGCCTAATACAGATGACCTCCGGGATGCCCCTGCCCTGAACATTATTGAACAGCTTACCCGTTTGGGAACTAGGGTAAAAGCTTATGATCCAATCATCTCCCAAACTGGATTGCGGAGTGGCTTGTCGGATGTGATTGTGGAAACCGATCCAGAGCGGTTGGCAGACGGCTGCGATGCGCTTGTATTAGTCACAGACTGGCAAGAATTTCGGACTTTGGACTATACTCATCTAGCACGACTAATGCATAGTCCTGTGATGATTGATGGACGAAACTTTTTGCAGCAGCAGACCTTGGAAGCTGCTGGGTTTCGCTATGTGGGCATTGGGCGGTAAGGGCGAAGATCTTCTCAAACCCTATCGCCAGCATACCGCAGTTGATCAGCTTGCCCGTCAACCGGATGCGGCAGATGCTCAGATGTGATTTGTCAATAGCTGTCGTGAATCTGGTAAAACCTCTGTCGGTTCAGTTGTCCCAATGCTCTGATGTCTTGCAGGAACAAGGTGCAGTGGCGCACCTTGTTTTTGGAAGCTCTAGTAAACACCTTCATCCAACCCAATTCTTTAAGATAGACTACCAAACTGCTCTGTGGAAAGCTGTGTTTTCCACAGAGCAGTTCAGTGAACATCCTAAATTATTCACTACAATAGAGATTGCCTTCAAGAGGCTAGAACTGTATGCTACGAAACTTGCCTGAAGGACGTTCTAGGAGTTTTATTCAACTCATCACAGGCTTCACGATATCAACGCTGTTGGCGATTGCAACACCCATGCCCTGCCTGTCTCAGCCAGGGGGCACTGCTAATAGAAGCTTAAGGAGTTTGGGGGGCACTTCTACCCTGGTAGATGATGCATACACTCTAGGACCAGGCGATCGCGTTCGGATTGATGTCCTCAAACTGCCCCAGTTCTCTGGCGAGTTTCAAGTCTTAGCAGATGGATTGTTAAACCTTCCCCAAATTGGTAGCATCCCCATCACAGGGCTGACGCTTAAAGAAGCGGCGAATGCTGTTTCCAAAGGCTATGCCCAAATTCTTAAATATCCGATTGTGAGTGTGAATGTACTCACGCCCCGCCCAGTTCAAGCCAGCATTCTAGGAGAAGTCAATCGCCCTGGAGCCTACACCCTAGCAGAAGCCGGACAAATCCCCACTGTATCACGAGCACTTCGGCAGGCAGGTGGCATTACTCAACTGGCAGATCTGCGACGGATAGAGGTTCGTCGCCCCCGGCACTCAGGTGAGCAGGTGATTCAGGTCAATCTTTGGGATTTCTTACAAACCGGTGATTCTCGTCAGGATATTGCCCTACGTGCTGGAGATTTTATCTTCGTTCCAACTCTCAGCAAAACGAATTTGGCTGAATCTATCCAACTGGCATCGACCAGCTTTAGTGCGGATAAAAGTCAGGCATTAAACGTTGCTGTCGTGGGTGAAGTTTACCGTCCGGGTCCACACACTGTAACTGCTTCTGCCCGCACAGGTGCTGCTGGGGAAACCGGGCAAGCAAGTGGCTCTGGAGGAGTTGAGACACCACCCACCATCACCCGCGCAATTCAGATTGCGGGCGGAATTAAACCCCAGGCAGATATTCGTCAAATTCAGGTTCGGCGTTTGACCAAAAGTGGTGCTGAGCAAATGATCGCGATCGACCTCTGGAAGCTGTTAAAGGAAGGAGACGTTACCCAAGATCTGTTCTTACAGGATCGGGATACAATCGTCATCCCAACGGCAACGACGATTTCTCCTGCAGAATCGATCCAGGTTGCCACTGCTAGCTTTTCTCCTGATAGCATTCGGGTGAATATTGTGGGGGAAGTAAAGCAGCCTGGAGCCGTGAAAATTCCGCCAAATACTCCGCTTAACCAGGCTGTCCTAGCAGCGGGAGGATTTACAACCCGGGCTCGTACTAAGTCAGTCGATCTAATTCGACTAAACCCGAACGGTACGATTACCAAGCGCAATATTGCTATCAATTTTGATAACCAGCTTAACGATAATACCAACCCTGCGCTTTATAACGACGACATTGTTATCGTGAATCGCTCTACGTTAACCGCCTTTTCAGATAATTTAAGTTCCGTTTTGACTCCTGTCAATAATTTTTTATCGTTATTTAGCATCTACAGACTCATTACTGGCAATTAAATCTTTCAAGTTTTCACAAAAGGATAAAATCTATTGAGCCTTTCATCGCGTATCATTTGACAAACAAACGGATTCATCAACCAAACGATAAACTAGATAAGGCTTCACATACGTTCTCACTCTAGTCGCTCAACGGACTAATATTTAAGATGGAGAATCATCAAAATTCTGAAGTATTGCCACCAGAAAACCGTGCTAATGGGCGATTTCAGTGGCTACCTTCAATCAACCCATCCCACGCTAGCGAAGATGATGAAGGGGGGTTGAACCTTGGTCAGGTGCTTAGCACCCTGAAGCGACGGTTACCCGTGATTATTGGAGTAACTATCGTTGTTACTTCTGGCGCAATGCTCAAAGCCTTAACTAGCAAACCTATTTATCAGTCTGGGTTTGAGATTTTGACGAAGCCAGTGACCGTCGAAAGTCAGGTCATATCCTCGGTCACCCAAACTTCAGGTAACACTGTTGTACCGGAAAAGACGGTGGATGCCACTAAGCTAAAACTGCTAAAAAGCCCTAGAGTACTTGCGCCGATCGCCGACCAGTTAAAGTCTAAGTACCCAACTATTACCGATGAAGAACTGGCTACCAAGCTTTCCGTAATCCCACTTCCCAGCAGTGAAATTCTAGCTGTGAGCCTCCAAGATGCAAATCCTGAAAAAGTGAAAGCAATCTTGAAGCTTGTGGCAGCCGCCTATCTCAACTACAGCCTGGAGGAGCGGTTAGCCGATGTGCGGCAGGGGATTGATTTTGTGGATGCCCAACTGCCTCAAGTGCAGAAGCGGGTTGATGCGATCCAGGATCGGCTGCAAACCTTTCGTCAACAGTACAACCTGATCGATCCAGACTCAACCGGGAAACAACTATCAGATCAGAGGAATACGGTGAGTCAACAGCGACTTGAAACCCGGATCAAACTGAATGAAGCGCGGGCGCTCTACAACGAGTTGCAGGAGTTGTTGAGCCGATCAGACGATCCGGCATCTATAGCATTGAGCAGCAATGCCCGTTATCAGGCTTTGCTTAGCCAGATCCTGTCAGTAGAAGGGGACATTGCCAAGGAGTCATCACTATTCAAGGATGATACTCCCAATGTTCAAGTTCTTAAGGAGCAGCAAAAAAACCTAATACCGTTGTTACGGAGGGAAGGGCGACGAGTTCAGGGAGAAGTTGCTAGTAAGATTCGAGAACTGGAATACCGCGATCGCATTTTGGAGCAGTCAGCAGCCCAACTCACTCAGCAAGTGAAGCAGCTATCTATTGTGTCGCGCCAGTACACCGACATTCAGCAAGAACTAAAGATCTCAACGGAGAACCTGAATCAATTTCTCACTAAACGAGAGGCATTTCGGATTGATGCTGGACAACGGAGAACCCCCTGGCAAATTTTGACCCCCCCCGGAGAACCAGTTCCATCTGATGCCAATGTTAAACGCACAACCCTGTTAGGTGGCATTTTAGGTGTGTTGATGGGCATAGGCGTTGCCCTGTTATTAGACAAATTGAGCAGCGTTCTTCACGACACCGAAGAGATCAAGGAAATCAGTAAATTTCCCATTCTGGGTGTGATTCCATTTAGCTCCGAGTTAGAGGATATCGAGGAGATGAGCTCTCTTGGAAAGCTTGTATCCTTTGCTGACATTGGCGGACGAATGCAGCAGATGGGGCAAAAGATCGGACTCAACAACGGTGCCAAGTCTCATTACTACACAGCCTCTCCTTTTTCAGAAGCCTTTCGTTCGTTCTATACCAACATTCGTCTGCTGAGTTCTGACACCCAGGTTCGCTCCATTGTCATCAGTTCATCCACCCCAGGAGAAGGAAAATCTACGATTTCAGTGAACCTCGCTCAAGCTGCGGCTGCTTTGGGGCAACGGGTTCTGTTAGTCGATACCGATTTGCGCCGCCCGAAAGTTCATGAGCAACTGGGATTGATAAATACCTCTGGACTCAGTAATGCCATTTCGTCAGATTTGGAAGTTGAACGGCTGATTCAGCAGTCTCCCGGTGAAAGTAATCTTTTCATCCTGACTGCTGGACAAATTCCTCCTGACCCGACGAAGCTTTTGTCATCCCAAAAGATGCAAAATTTGATCGGGCAGTTTAAGGATACCTATGATTTGGTGATTTACGATACCCCTCCACTGGTTGGGTTAGCCGACACCAGGCTGATTGTCTCTAAAACCGATGGACTGATTATGGTTGTGCGTCTGGGTATAACAAAGCGCTCAGTGCTGTCCCAAGCTCTAGAAGGAATTAAACTATTCTCGGTTCCAGTTCTAGGCATGGTTGTAAATGCTTCAAGGGAACAAACATCTCTCAACGACCCTTACTATCACTATCAACCGATGGAGCCAGAAAGTCCACCGGTTGTAGGCGAGTCTATGTCCTCCATAGTTAAACAGCCTGACTAATAGTGACTAAATTCAAAACGATGCTTCTGTAGAAAGTGATGGATTAGTGATACGTCTGACATGGAAGCTTTAATCTTATTGACACTAATTGGGATCTTTGGGCTGATCAGCCCTCGTCGCTGGCGGCGGCGAGTGATCAAGCCTGTGATGATCTTGGCTCTAGCTGGACTGCTGGTGACCTCGCCCTGGATGGCGCAAGTAGCAACTTGGGGCTTAACCATGCCGTTGCCAGCGGATAGGGGGGAGCAAACGGATGCCATTGTTGTTTTAGGGCGCGGCGAAGAATTACAAGGGCATCGCGTTGATCAGGTTCATAAGCTCTGGCAAGCCGATCGCGCTCCCCGTGTGTTTGCAAGTGGAATGCTGGATGCCCAACCAATTATTGAACGGCTTCAGCAAAAAGGTCTTCCAGGCTCTATTTTGAGCGGTGAGAGCTGCTCACAAAATACGGAAGAGAATGCCCTCTATACCTCCACAATCCTTTATCCGCAGGATGTTCGCAAGATTATTTTGCTGACTGACACTCCGCACATGTTGCGATCGTTTCTGCTGTTTCGCAGTGCTGGATTTACAGTGATTCCTCATTTCAGTCCGCTGCCGGATAAATGGAGTTCTCTCCAGCAAGTTACAGTCATCTTTCGAGAATATATCGGGTTGGTTCAATATGCGCTAACGGGACGATTTAAGCAACGCTCAATGGCTGAGCTTAAACATCCACCCGCTGCAATTCTTGAGAAATTTACTGAATGGAACTGTCGAGTACAGGGATCATAGGTGCTTGGCTACGCGCCTTGTAAAAGTTTGTTTATCTGGATCAAAATTTCGCATAAACTTTAATCGTAAAATAAAAGCCGATTATCCTCTCTTGTTCCCGCTGGCTCATCTTATGAACGATTTTCCAGATTTCTCCCACTACCATTATCAAATTGAGAAGGAGTTGGGTCACAACCGGGCAGGCGGGCGCGTCACCTATCTTGCAAACGATACGAGCAATCAGCAGCTCGTGGTAATAAAACAGTTTCAATTTGCCAAATTGGGTTCAAGCTGGCAGAGCTATGATGCGTACGATCGCGAGATTCAATTACTCAAAGAGCTTAAATATCCAGGTATTCCTCGATATTTAAATTCCTTTGAGACCCCGGATGGTTTTTGTATGGTGCAGGAATACAAGCAGGGAGTTTCTCTTGGAACGTCTCGTAGTTTTAACCCCGACGAGATTAAACAGATTGCGATCGCGGCTCTGGACGTTTTAGTTTACCTACAAAACCGGATTCCACCCATTATTCATCGGGATCTTAAACCAGACAATATTCTGGTTGATCAAGTCGGGAATGTCTATCTGATTGATTTTGGCTTTGCTCGCGTGGGAGAAGGCGAGGTCGGTGTCAGCAGTGTGGTCAAAGGCACTCTGGGCTTTATGCCACCTGAGCAGTTGTTTAATCGACAGTTGAGCGAAGCTTCAGACCTTTACGGTTTGGGAATGTCCCTGATTTGTTTACTAACCAATACTAAATCCGATCGCATTGGTGACCTAGTCGATATTAGCTATCGCGTTAGCTTCAAACATCTCGTTCCCAAGCTCAATATCCATTGGGTGAACTGGTTGGAGAAGATGGTAGAACCACGTCTCAAGGATAGATTTCCCAATGCAGTCGCTGCCTTAGCCGCTATTCCCACCTCCCCAGTGCGCCCACCGGAAGCTCAGTTTAGCCAAACAACATTGGAATTTTCCGCCAGTCGGCGAGGCGCATTGCTGACCAAAACGGTGAGTATGACAAATCCTATTCCAGACACCCTTTTGGAAGGGCAATGGGAAGTTGCCTCCCATCCTCATGACCCATCCAGTGAGGTCTATTGCTGGATCGCAATTGAGCCGCAAACCTTCGCTAGTAATCAGGTTAAGTGTCAGGTTACTGTAGACACTAGCAATCTGATGGCAGGCAAAACCTATCACCGCAAATTGCTGCTCCATGCCAATACCCTGGCAAAAACCTACTGTGTCAATGTGCAGGTGCAGACAGCCCGTATACCTGTTCCAAACTACCTCGTTTCCTATGGATTGCTGGGGCTTTTAGGAGTATTTTTTACTGGCTTAACCTGGTTAATTAGCTTCTTCTCCTTCGTATTCGGTACGATAGCGGGATCTGTGGAATCAGCAGAAGTGGGCACGCTGGTGGGAGGTGCAATTGGCTTAGAAGTTGCTGCCTGGTTGATCCGCTCCTCTGGTTGGCGGTTTGGAGTGGTAAGCACCATACCAGCGGCAATCTTGGGCAGTATGGTAGCCATCCAGGTTTTCTCAGGTGCAATTGAAACGGTTGCCGGTTCAGCAGCCTTATTGGGAGCGGGGTTAGGCATTGTGACTGGGGCGATCGGTGGAATTGCGCTCAATTTAGCGATCGCGAAGATGATTGCGAATGGCAATCAAAAATTATT
>CASBQE010000190.1 GCA_949127665.1 Synechococcales cyanobacterium PMM_0083 | reverse complement strand
ATGTCAGTTAGCCATTCGGTTTGCCGCAATGATTTTTGATTGCCATCCAAAATCAGCACTTCGCCCCCAACCGTCAGCAATCGATGGCACTCACGCAAAATCTCCTTGGCGATCGCGGTGGGAGTTTCATGGAACAGCAGCGAGGCGGTAACCAGATCAAATGACGCATCAGCAAACCCAGTTTGCTCGGCTAAGCCATGCCGCCATTGAATCTCCAGCCCTGCTTGAGCAGCTTTGTGTTCTGCCGCAGCTAGCATATAAGGAGACAAATCTAACCCAATCACTTCCGCATCGGGAAACGCTTTTTTCAATAGGAGCGTGGTTGATCCCGTGCCACAGCCCAAATCCAAGATGCGGCGTGGCTTGCTCTGCACGCTATCAATCAGGGCTTGACGAACCCATCGTTCATTGGGCGGCAGGGCATATTGCGTAATCGGATCGTAGGAAACGGCAGCGCCAATCGTCAGATAACCGCCCTCAATGCCGTGAAAGTTTTGGCTGCTGTAATAGGCAGGATAGGTGACGGTTGGGTTAGTCAGGCGATCGCTGGCAGACTTCCAATCAATGCTGTCATGAAACCGTTTCAACTCATCCTGATTGATCACAAGCTTAGCGATGGGAGCCAGAAAGCGCTCAAAAATGGTGTCTGTACGAGTTGCCATAACGATGATTTAAGGGTAGTGATTGCAGAAGTGATGAACATTGGGCATTTCCTCACAGTTTAATGAATCTTGAAGGATTCAGGCAGAGTTTGCGCGGAAAAATCTGATTCGCAACCGGACCTATTCACCCGGCTTCATTTGGGTGGGCTAAGAAAACCTGGGTGGTGTAAACCAAATGCACTTGTCCTTGGTCATCGGCCCAGCGATCGCACAATGCTTTCAATCCACTCACCAGCCGTTGGGTTGTGTCGTCATCTTTCGGCAGATAAGAGGTACTTTGAGCGCGCCCAATTAAACTCTCTAAATTCAATGATTGCTGATAGGAAAACTCGTGCTGCAAGATATTGCCAAAATAGGGGCTGGCAAATAGAGGTTGCGCTGCCACCATGCGACTTTCAGCCGGATGATGGTTAGATAGCTGTTGAACAAGCTGAGTGTATTCTTGAGTCAATGGGTCTTGGCGATCGCGACTATTCCACACCAGCGCCAGCCGCCCAGAGGGTTTAAGAATGCGATGAAATTCTGGCAAACACACCGCCGGATCGAACCAGTGAAATGCTTGAAAACAGGTGACTAAATCCACGGAAGCAATGGGTAATTGAGTTTGCTCTGCTGAAACCGCTTGGAAAGTCACATGGGGATGAAAAGCCGCAGCCCCCCGCATGGCGGCATTCGGTTCTATTGCCCAAACTCGCAGTCCTTGCTCCGCCAATAAACGAGACGCGATGCCGGTTCCGGCTCCTATGTCTGCTGCCATTAACTGATTGGGGTCGCCCAGTCCTGCTAAAACCGCCGCGATCGCCGTTGCTGGATAACGGGGTCGATGGTTTGCATAATCTGTGGCTCGATCTGAAAACCGTTGCAGCGGCTGCATTGCATAAAGCGGCGTGTCATCGGGATGATTAATCAATTGAGTCATCGGTGTTTCTATTGGATGTGATGAGCAATACACAATCTTGCAATAGTGAGGATGCCTAATGTGGCAGATGTTACATAATCACTTCTAGCTGCTCTGCTACTATTCTGTATCTAAAGGATGATAAGACATCCAGGCTATTCATGTAGTCGTTCTTGAGGTGTGAGGTTCGATGGTATCCATTCAACTACTTTACAAGGCAAAAACAAATTTGCCAGCCATGCTGTGGACAGCTTTACTGACTTCTGGTGCGGCTGTTGGGTTGATTAGTTCTAGTGCGATCGCGTCAGAACGCCAACCTGCTAAACCCGATGTCTCTGCAATGCTGATAGCAGATGCGGCATCAGTTTCTAAAATCGACGATGTAATCTCCACTGCAAATAGTCTAGACAATCCAGATCAGTCCGACGAAGCAGAGCAAGATCAAGTCACTTCCGTATCTCAGCTAACCGATGTAAGACCTACGGATTGGGCATTTCAGGCGCTTCAATCTCTAGTTGAGCGCTATGGATGTATTGTGGGCTATCCCGACAAGACCTTTCGGGGGAACCGCGCACTGACTCGCTATGAATTTGCCGCTGGGTTAAATGCCTGCCTAGACAAGATTCAAGAACTGATCGCCGCTGCTACCGCTGATTTTGTCAAAAAAGAAGATCTGGAAGTTGTTAAAAAGCTTCAGGAAGAATTTTCGGCTGAGCTTGCTGCCCTGCGCGGTCGAGTCGATGCGCTTGAAGTTCGGACTGCAACCCTAGAAAAACAGCAGTTTTCCACCACGACCAAACTCAGCGGTAATGTTTGGTTTAACTACACGGGCGCAACTAGCTTTGACAAAAATATTCTGTACGAAGGTGTTCCTGGAGCACCAGCAGATGTTCGGTTTGCGGGTGCTAGAACTGCAAATGGTAATCCAATTGTTTTAACCACAGATGAAGCTCAACCCACTGCCAGCTTCCTGACTTGGCTCACTTTCAACACCTCGTTTACGGGGCGCGATAGTTTGGTGGTTCAGTTGGCAGCAGGGAACGGCATCTCTCCTGCTAACCAGTTTGCGTCGGCAGGCTTCTTCAACTCCTTTGGTACTCCGTTTACTGATCAAACGGGTGGAGACACAAATGGTAGAGCCGATGTTGTAATTCACGATCTGTTCTACACGTTTCCCCTAGGTGACAAAGTTACCATTACCGTTGGTCCGCGAGTGAACTGGTATCGTTATTTCGACTTCAATCGCTATAGCTTCTTTATCACGGGTGCTAGTAGCTTTGATTCGATTGGTAATACGCTTTCAAACGCGATCGATCGTGGTTCAGGTGCAGTAATTGAATGGAATATTAGTCCAAAGCTGCGGTTTGCCGCTGCCTATTTGGGTGAGAACACTGAATTTCTACCGGCTCAATTCGGTTTTAACACTTCTAGTAACCCCAGATTTGGCGTGTTTGGTGGCACCAACACCTCCACTGCCGAGTTAACCTTTTCTCCAACCCGAAACATCAACGTCCGAGCGCTATATACCTACACTCGTCAGATCGCCTATGGCAATGGACAAGTCGGCGGTGCGACCGGTGAACCCATTCCCTATGGATATTTGGATGCGGGTCCTGGTTTCTCAACTTTCGATCCGGGCACAGGTCAAGTTAGTAACGGGGGGCTGAAGTCTGCTACATCTCACCATATGGGAATTAGCGCGGACTGGTCGATTACGCCGAAGTTCGGTGTCTTCGGGCGCTATGGCTTGGGTTGGACGACACTTCAGCCGATTGATAAGCTAGTTCGGACTCAAGCGTTTCAAGCAGGGCTAGGGTTCCCTGACCTGGTGAAGAAGGGTTCGTTGGCTGTGGTTACGTTTTTGATGCCGATGGATATTCAACAGGGGCGACGCTTCTTTGCAGCGGGTGGTGGCAATGGCGGCACAATGTATGAGTTGGAGGCATCCTATTACTACCCAATTACTGACAATATTTCATTGGTACCTGCGTTCTACGCAATCTTCAATGCCAACAATTTTGGCAACAACCCTAATATCTATGTGTTCAATCTGAGAACACAGTTCAGTTTCTAACAAGTTTCATCCTCAACATCTACGAGAGCTTTGCAGTAATGCAAAGCTCTTTTTTTGGCTGAGAAGCTAATTAGAGGCGCATAGTTTCCAAAGTGTCTGGAATTCAAAGTGTCTAACTTGCCATTCGTTCCATACCTGTCATCGGCTTGCAGTCCACAAAGCTT
Organism: Synechococcales cyanobacterium PMM_0083; assembly: GCA_949127665.1. Taxonomy (GTDB): domain Bacteria; phylum Cyanobacteriota; class Cyanobacteriia; order Leptolyngbyales; family Leptolyngbyaceae; genus ULC077BIN1. The sequence continues at coordinate 2,273 of CASBQE010000190.1, read as the reverse complement.
AGGGCATCCGGATCGAGGGAAGCGGCGATCGCCGACTCCAAAACCGCTTCCACTGGGTAATCAATCTCTGCTGCACGGGCTAAAAATGCCTGCCTGATATGCTCTGGTAACTTTTCCAGAAAGTATCTGGCGGTTTCAGCATCAAGATGTTGTATCGACTGGGTTACTTGCATCGTCAATCCCTCATCGGAATTTGGGCATTAAATGGCGGTTTGGTTGCCTGGATGATCAATGTTTCTAGGTTCAATGATAGCGTTGTCCACTGTCGGTAATCGAGGGGATAAGCAGTAAGCCTGACATCATCGGGAGCGTATCGCGCAATCCAGCACCAAACTAAAGCTTTATGCCCACCCATAAACCGTTGTTTTGGGTTTTGAGACTTGCCAATATACAACAGTCCTTCCGCTCGATGTCTGACTGCATAAATACTATGTTTAGTTGTCAGTGCTGGAAAATTTCGCCCCACTGGAATACAGTCTTCAAAAGGTCGAGAAATAAGAGTCTGGAGAATTTCGAGGGCTTCATTTTCGGTCGAATCGGGCATGATCCTGATATATTCAGGTGAAACGATTGGGTGAGAGTTGGACAAGGAGTGGGTCTTTTGTAGTTGCGATCGCATCAGTTGCGGCTTGGGCAAAACGACGGGCAACGGGAGGCACGATCGCCAGTGGATTGCTAAAGCCTGAAAATAGATGCACATTCTCTACATCGGCAACGCTGCCTACTAGCGGCAAAGAATCGCGGCTAAAGGCAATTAAGCAATGGTGCCAGGTTCCAGGTAAATCTTTCAGCGCCGGAAGAATTTCACCAATTTGGGTTCGCATTGCCTGTTCACTTGCAGGCGCATCGATCGCGGCATTGGGGTCGGTTAAGCTGCGGCTCACCTGTCCAATTCGCAGAGTGCCATCCATCAGTTGAATCGCGCCTGCATCAAGAATTGGAGGAATCAGTTCGTGCCCTGGTTCATCCCACAATGGGTCCAGTTCCACAGTGCTGGAAGTTGCCTCCAATTTGAACCGTTGAGTATGAGCAGGCATGATCAGCGATCGCAGCTTGATATCTACAGTCGGCGTTTCAATTAGCTCGGCATGGGTAAAGTATTGTTGTATTGATATTCCAGCGGATTTCAACAACTCCCGGCTCATAGCTCCCGCACAAACGACCACGTTGGCTCCCAAAAAGGATTCATTCTCACAGGTTACGCCAGTCACTTTTCCTGACTGTTGCAGCAATCCGGTTACCTGACCAATATGAACCTGACCGCCCAGGCGCGTAAATGCCTGGGTGTAGGCGTTAATAGTTTCTCCAAGATGGAGATGTCCATGTTTGACGGTTAATGCACCTGCGATCGCGGCAGGATTCAGCAATGGTTCCAGATCACAGGCTTCTTCTACGCTGACTAACTGAGGTGGAACCGCCACAGCGGCGTAGGATTGGGCGATCGCCAGTGGATCGGTTTCTGGGGCGATCGTCAGCACCAAATCTATTTCTCGAAATTGGGTGCTTTCTCCTAATTCATCAGACAAGATTGGATGCATGGCGCGTGCCTCAGCACACAGTTGGCGAGTCAAAGCTGTGGTTCCCGCCCAGTAGGCAATTCCGCCATAGCCATAGCGAGAGGAGCCTTGCAGCGTGGCATATTGCTCTAGCCTTAAGACTGAAAACCCTTGCCGCACAAGCTCATATGCGATCGCTGCCCCTGTAATTCCGGCACCCACCACAATCCAATCAACCGATTTCATCATGCTAAAGGCTTTCGAGATAGCGAAGTAAATCTGCCATTTCTTGAGGCGATGGCTGAAACTGAGGCATTGGTGGGGTGCGACCGCTCGTCACCTGGTGAATCATGCCCACTTCAGATTTGCGAGAAGAGACATTCCGCAGGCTGGGTCCTACAAGCCCATCTGCAAAGGTGCCATGACATCCAGCGCAGTTCATCTGAAAAATAGCATTTCCCTGCGCAATGTCTCCGTGAAGCACTAAAACGCTTTGAATGTAAGGATCAGCCGTACGAAATTGATGAAACCCTAGCAGCCCCAAAAAAGCGATCGCGATCGCTGCCAAGATGCCCAGCGCAGCTTGATAAGGAAAAGTTGCTTTTCTAAGAACTTGATTGTCCAAAAGTTTTTTAAAGAATGTTTCAAGATCCGTAGACAGTCTATCTCTTACGGATTTCCTTAGTCTAAAGCTTCTTTAGATAACTTTGCAAAAATACAACCTTAAATTGTGAACTTTAATTTGTGTACATAACTTGGCATATTCGTTCATGCATT
>CASBQE010000189.1 GCA_949127665.1 Synechococcales cyanobacterium PMM_0083 | reverse complement strand
GAGTGAATGTCCAGTTATCAAGTGCCTCCAGCAGTGTTTATAGCTCTAAACCTGGATTGTTGGAAGTGGGTCCGTTTGCCGCAAACTTAACAGGCGATTTTATTGGGCTACCGTCTGATTTGCAATTGCGTCCTGCGGCGACGGAAGTGACCTTGGTGCCTGTGTTTTTGGGACGACGAATTAAGTTTGACTTTGAAGGAAAGAATGCTCAAGTCGATGAGGCGGCTTATGGTGTTGACCCAGCAACGGGGCGTAGAGTTTTAGATTTTGCTGGAGCGGTAACAGATTTCAAAATTCAGAGTGTGGGGACTCCGGGCAGTTCAGAGTTTAAGATTGATGGCTCTGGAACCTTAGATATCTCCTTGACTGGACCGTTTGATATCAAGAAAGATAACCTGAATTTGAATACACTGACGGGTCAGGTCGATTATCGAATTAAGGGTGAAGGACCGGGCTTTGTTGCGTTTACGGGTGGCAACTCGATTACCTATTCGGGCACTTCGCGACGAGATACAGACTTCAAGTTTGAGCAGGGAAATCGCAGTTTTGAGGGCAAGAGTAGCGGTGACACGTTCTTTACGGTGAGCGATCGCCGAGATAATATCAACTTCACTCGCTTTGTGGTCATTCCAGTAGTTGGCGTGACCACAACCGCAGGGTCAGCGGTGATTACGCCTTCCACCACTGGCAGTGCATCCTCTACAACGACGGTAAGCGCTAGCGCTAGCACTAGCACAACTGTTTTTTCGACAACAGTCTTTAATAGCTCATCGATCACGATTTTCCCTGGCTATCGGAATCTTTTGACGGTGACGAGGGGCGAACGGGATGACGATGATAATGAAGCTCAAAGTTATGGTCGCAATACGTCTTACTATGTCTATCAGCAAAGAGGAACGACTGAGGTGGTAGTTGAGCGGCAAGGAGATCGCATTCTTTTAGTCGATCGCACCGAAGTTCGGGGTCGCAAGCTGAAGAAAAAAGGCAAGGTCGTTGCAGCCTATCAAGTGGTGGGCTTGCCCAGCCGCGTCTTTCCAGGTATGACAGGGCTGCGCCAAATTCCTGCGGATACGGTGCAGTCGTCTTCCACTGAGACAGAGCCTACCGCACAAGCAGCAGCGTTAGAATCTGCGGAGAACACAGCCACTGCAACGCCGACAGTTGAGCCAGCGTTTACCAGCAATAGTTCAGATAGTGCAACAGGCACCGCGATCTCGCCTTAGACCCTCAAACCTAGACTAAAAATGAAAGGGCAGTTCATGGGCTGCCCTTTTTTCGTGTTCTATTTTCAACTGTTTTCTGTGTGAACTTCCAACTTTTGAATCTGGTTCATCACCCGCTGATGAGCTTGGTGATAGCGCTGGAGACGTTGCAAGTCTTTTTCAGATAGGTTTTCCAGACGAGTCAGCGTCATGTTGTCTTCCAGGTCATAGCGTTTGACGCGGGTCGCAAGAGCATTAGTTAAGACGCGATCGAGAAATTGGTTATAGGTTTCTTCGGGGCGGCGGGTGAGGCAATCTAGCGCGGTGATAATTTCGGGTGGAAAGCCCTCAGCCGCAAGCTGATCAAGCGTCCAGTCAGAATCTTCTACGACATCCTGTAGCACTGCAACAATTTGTTCATTGATGGTTTGTCCCCGCATCATTAAACGGATTGGATGCAGGATATAGGGAGCGTGAGCTTTATCTAGCTGATCTTGGTGGGCGATCGCCGCGATCACCACTGCCCGCGCCAGCAGTTGATTCAACAAGATTTCCACGCGATCGCCTCCTTACACTAAGGATCAACATGGTGCGTTTCGACTGCGCTCAACGCACCCTACAATTAACCGTTTTGTTGAGGCATGGGAGCGGGTTTTACGGTTAGGTTAACCGATTGCCCGTTACGCTTTACCGTTAGCTGGAGCGGATCGCCAATTTTGGTTGATTCGACCTGCTGCTGCACTTGCTTAGAAGCCTGTACGGCAGCACCATTAATTGTTTCGATCACATCACCGGCTTTCAACTCACCCTGTGCCGCTGGTGAATTAGGCTGAACCGCCAAAACAATCACTCCCTGGTCTTGCTCAACGCGCACATTGCCCTCGCGACGATTGATTTGCTCCCGTAATTCAGGAGTCAGTTCTGCCATTTGAATCCCTAAGTAGGGATGATCCACTTTGCCGCTCGTAACCAGTTGATCTGCGACTCGTTGAGCGGTGGCAATGGGAACCGCAAATCCAATGCCCGACGCGCCTTGAATAATGGCAGTGTTCATGCCAATTACTTCGCCTTTGGAGTTAATCAGCGGTCCACCGGAATTCCCAGGGTTGATGGCAGTGTCGGTTTGAATGAAATTGACGCGGGAAGAACCGCCGAAGTCTGCGCCCGATCGCCCGGTAGCGCTGATGATTCCCTGAGTGACGGTGTTATCGAGTCCGAGTGGGTTGCCAATCGCGATCGCGGCTTGCCCTGGCAGGAGGCGATCGGAATCTCCCAATTTCACGGTGGGTAGCCCCGTTGCGTCGATTTTAATCACAGCCACATCCGTCGTTTCGTCTGAGCCAACCACTTCTCCTTTGAATCGTCGCCCATCTTTCAAAACGACGCTAACCGTGTCTGCCCCAGCTACCACATGAGCATTGGTAAAAATCCGCCCATCGGATGAAGTAATGAACCCCGATCCGGTGCCGCGTTGTACTCGTTGAGGTTGCTCTTGTTCTTGCCGTCCCTGACCAAACAGTGAGCCAAAGTCTGGGTTGTTTAGAGGTTGTTCGACCGCACGGCTAGAATCAATCCGCACGACAGCAGGACCCACTTGCGCCACAATATCTGCTACGTAGTCGGGTGCACTGGGGTTGCTCAATCGGGGCGCTTCAACTTGCGAGATCTGCTTAGGTTCGGCAGAAGCAGATTGTTCAAAAGCATTTTTGTTTGGAAGTAAGTTTGTGCATCCAGTGCTGGCAGAGATCGCGGCAAATGCGATCAACGACAACGGCAGCTTTAAAGAGGAGTTCATGGGGTTCTAATCCTAACCATATTCACGGTGACTCATTTAATCTAGCTTCCTTATATGAAGTTGGTATGTAATTCATACCAACGCAGCATTGCATATATTTCAGTCAGATTAAGTTGTTTTCAGCTAGATTAGGCCGCGCCATATTGCCAGCATTCAGGGGCTTCCCAGCTTCGCAAGTTCGCCCACCACGCGAAGATAAGGCTACATTCCTAAAGCCTTATCTTCCCAAGAAAAGGGTTAGAAACTAGGGCTACTCGTCCTTGTATTCAGCACCGCCTGATTTTTTATTAGACTCTCCATCAAATGGCTGAACGCCTGTTTCGGGATAGGAGTTATCGTCAGGACCAAAAATACGAGAGATTGCAGCAGAGAAATATTGGATGATGTCATCGAAAAATTTTGGCATACTCATGATTGTCTCCAGAGAAGCTATTTGAAGTGAATTAATTTAGCTTGCTTGTGTCAGAAATCAAGCTTTCCTTGCCGCTCGATCGCTTTACTCTTTTAGTATGAATCCGTCTGAGTACAATTTGCTTTTTTGCATTAATTATTCAAGTTAATGTTGCAATCTCTAACATTTTGAAAAAAGGGCACAAGTTTTAAGTTCAAGTTTTGAATGCTCAGCGATCTCGCAGGGTTAGTTCGATGCAGAAAAATAGACCCCTTGAGAAAGAGGATTGAATTAGGGTAAACCAGATCTCAAGCCCAATCTTAGGCAGCTTAAAAGTTGAAGTCTTCGATCGGGAGTTCTGAAAAGTCGGGGGGAATAACTTCGCAATCAAGGCTAGTTTTCCGGCTCTCGCGTTGGGTTTGCACTTCTACCGCGATCGCTTCCAGGCGAATTGCCAACGTGCCGAAGGGAACAGTCAGTTGGGTCACAGATTCCAGTTGATCATGTCCATTCGGGAAGAAATCTACCATCCAGCGAGGTCCATCTAACAGCGATCGCGTTTGGCAATCATTCACCCATAGCTTGATGTAAATCTTTGGCAACAGGTTAGGGAGTTTCAGCCGCAGATTCATCGGTCTGCCTGCCACGATTTCATCGGTCAAAATCTCAATGATTGGGACTGGAATCGCGGTGTCTTCCGGCATGATCAATGGGTTGGCAGCAGGCAATTCCAACGACTCACCCCGCTTGGCACGAGAGAGCGATCGCCGCATCCATTCTTGCCACATTGGATCATCATCCACAACGACTTCATGAGTCACCCAATCTGCTCCTGGGGTTTGAGTCAGTGGGTCTTCAGTCGCCACTGAGTGGGTTTTAGTGGCAGTGTCTGCTGGAACACTTTCCTTTAAAGCGACTAGCAGTTCTTCATCCGCTGCCAACACTGTCAGTCGGTCTAAAAAGCGATCTTGCAAGCGCAAGGCTTGAAACTCAGACTTAATCGGAGACAGTCGCTCTGCAACGGTCGTTGGGTCTGTGGTCACTGGGTCTACGGGTTTGGCGGCATCGGCAGATACTCGCTCGATCAAAGCCAGAACCTCAGAATCAACATCGTCCTCTTGCTGTTTTTCGGTCAGTTGACTCACTGCGATTCCTGTAGAAGTCGCTTCACAAATCGCATCTGAAACTGCCGTTTCGCCTTCGTACTCTGCACCTACATCTTGTTCAGCTTGGTCAGCGATCGCTTCTTGGGCGATCGCCTCCTGAACGGCTGTTGCGCTAGCGGTTGTTCGAGTGGTGAGAATAAACGCAGGCAAATCGAGCGGTTTTTTGGTGCCAGTGGGATCTGTTTGAGGGTCACTTAATTGGGGAGGCAGTCCTAATCCCTTGGATTTTGCAGGTTTGACAGTGATAGTTGGGTTGCTTTCTGGCATAGAGTCAAGGTCTTGATCGGCAGCTAAATTTGCCGCAGTCAGATCTAGAAATGAGAGATCCAAAACAGGCTTGGTTTTAGATCGGTGGAGCCGTTCGCTAAATTCAACCGCCAAATCAGATAAATTACTCATCTCTGGCTCTTGATCTAGCGCTGTTCTCACCCGCTGAAATTCTGCCATCAGTTCGTCGGGGTTGACAGTAACTGTAATCGTGGTGGTTTGCAGGGCAATGGGTTCAGCCAATTCTGTGGTAGCGCCCCACAGTTCTATCTCTCCAATGAGCAGATGGGTTGTCGAATTAGCGGGTAGCTCTACTATGAAGCTGAAAGAGTAAGGCAATCGCTGTGTGGTGAGAGGCAGGCGATCGCTAAAAACAACTTCTGACGTTTGAGGATTGCGAAGAGCCAGCCGTAATTCTTGGGCAATCCATCGGGTTGAGGTTGAGAGCGCCCCATCCAAATCGGACGGCTGATTATTCGCTGCCTGTTCTATGCCAACGTCCGCTACGATCGCGATCGCTGGCGCTTGCCGTCCGTTTTGCAGCACCAAACGACCCGCCACCGTCACATTTTGTCCAACGCTAGATTGGAATGCTTCCCGCTCCAGAACGATTTGCACTGCTTTAGCATCCACTTCAACTAGGGTGATTGGCTGCGGCGGCTGCAAATTCTGCCCAATCTCACCTAACTCAGGCACAGATTCACTAATCGATATGTTGACAGCCGACAATCGCTCAGCCGGACTTTCCCCTGAAACAACGCCAAACTCTTGAAACACTTCCTCAATCAGTTGATGAGAGAGTTGCTCGGTCATTGCAACCAATCGATCCATAGATAGCCCTAGTGCTTGAGCGATCTCCACATTTAAGGCTACGATTTCTGGAGTAGTGGGAGTAGCCGAAACGAATAACTCGCTGTTTTCGACCCGACTTAACGGCGGTTCTGGCGCTGAAGCAGATTCAATTTGTTCGGTAGTTAAATCAGCAGTTAAATCATCTGAGTCGTCGCCATCCCAATCTTCATCTGGGTCAAGGACGGGCGCAAACACCTGCAAACGAACCGAGTGATGCAGCGTATCGCCGATCAAATCTGATATCGGGTCGGGAGAGAAACAAGAAAACTCCCAAATGCCTGAGGTAAGGTGTGTGTAGGGAACCACGACCATTAGCCCATCGGCATTGGTTCGACTAAAGCGCTTTTGGAACCGACGCTTGGGCGGATCTTCTGCGATCGCCAAATGGCAAATGCGTATCTGCACTTCCGTATCCGCTTGGGCAAATCGCGCAACGATGCGATAGCGCCCTTCCAAAATTTCAACGTCGGGAGAATCCAGCGGCAGCCAGGCGCGATCGCCATCTTTTTGTACGAGAAACTTCCACTCTTCCATATTTACCTTTACGGACTGCTCCGCTGGATTAACAACTCAAAAATCTACATCTAGGGTTCTGCGAATGAAAAATACCGCCTTTGAACGCATAGCATACTAGATGTAGTTGAGAAGTAGATATTTTTTACAAAAATTCATAGATCGCACATTTTAGCTTGACCAGTGTAGGTCGGCGATCGCGATCCGGCGAACATCGAAACATTTCGTTACATCGTTGAGTGGAGAATGCGGCTCTACGGATTGCGGCGCAGGGAATAGAGCGTGTAATTTTCCACACGAACGATCGCGCGATCGAATTGGGCGATTTCCGTTAAACTCCAGTTTGGAATCTGTGGAATCGGGTCGAGGGATTTGTTTAATACCAGCAGGCTGTTGTCTCCACCGGGCGTTTTGGTCACTATTGCAACCCACTCTTGACCCGTGGGTCGCAATGCCCGATTGTCGGAGCTAATGTAGGTGCCTAGGCGATCGCGTTCGGGATAAAAAATGGGTTGATCCAAATAGCCAGAAACCGATTGCGTAAATACATCGATCGCCCCAGCGACTAAGCGAGGTTCTCCGGGCTGGCTGCGAAGCTGGCTGCGAATGAGTTGGGCAACGTCTTTGGCTGCCGAAAACGGGTTCACCAAATCCATGGTGTAGGCATAAACGCCGGCTACGACTTGCACGACTAATACGACGCTGAGAAATTGCGCCTGGTAGCGATCGAAAAATCGGGGCAATCTCAACCAAGAGCGTTCTAGCATTGGTTCTGCCGGATACTCCTTTGAGAGCCACAAACACACGATAAATAGAATGAAAATCAACCCTAAATGCCGCATTAAGCCCGTCCATAGGGTATGAAACAGCAGTACTTCGGCTAGGTTAAACAAATATAAAAACAGGATCAGCGGTCGGCTGCGAAATAGGGCGATGGAGAACCCAAGCGGAATCCAACTGAGCAGCGCAGCGGTGCCATCATCTAAAATATTGCTGTTCCAGAAACGCAAGCTTAATCCCGGCAGGGGAAAGTAGGCGCGCCACAGGTTGGCGATCGCCGATGCAACTTGCTTTAGCGTCAGTCCATTGCTCAACAGTCCCAGGGAACCGCCGCTGCGATCGGGTGGAATATTTTGGACGATGGACAGCAACAATCCTACGCTCACAATCAATGCACTAGCAATAAGTCCTCCCTTTTG
>CASBQE010000188.1 GCA_949127665.1 Synechococcales cyanobacterium PMM_0083 | reverse complement strand
GGGCACTGGAAGAGGTTGATGTTGACCTTCCAATGCTTGGAAAGAGCGCGCTCCCGCTCTATGATCGCTGCTGGAGAGCAATCCATATCGGGCGAGACATACAGCAAAACATCCAGTTGACCTAGCTGTCCTAACGCTTCTAGAAACATGGCCATACGTCGCTGAATGCCGACAAAGGCTGTTTGCAAATCGGTGGGAGCATCGCTAGAAATAAAAAGCACTCGCATAGGTGATTGCCGTTGAGGTTGTCGTGTGAAAGCCAGATGAATTTTGAGATGAACACATCTGGAGCCGAGCAAGATGATAGATCCTTGGGTCGCACCAATCTCCTCAGTTTCTCTAGTGAAGAGAATGCCAAGAGCAAGCGATCGCTAGCCGCCGCGACTGCAACTCAAATCGGTAGGAGTTGAAGGACGATGATGGCGTGTCCACAGCCACTTATGCCCCATCAGCAGCAAAATAAAGATACCGCTCTTCAACACAGTGAGCGAGGAACTACACCGTAGTCCTTCCCGAAACTGATTCATCGCCCCGCGCCACTCATCCTGGCTCAACATTTGACGTGCCGTTGTCAATGCTTGAAAGGCATATCCCTGTTTGGCTTGACTCGACACTCGATCAGCGATCGCAGGCGGCAGATAAGTTTGAGTCACTTCAATAGCTAAACGAGTATCTGCAATGTTTTCTCCTCGTTGGATTAAGCCCGAAGAGGTGGATTGAGAATGAAGCCGAAAACAGGCGAGAAGAGCGGGTTCATACCAGACTGGATAGTAAGCCGCAATCCGCTTCCACATCTCCCAATCTGCGGCTGAGCGTGCCTGGGGGCAAAATCCACCCAAGGTTTCGTAGGTCGATCTCTTCACCACAATGGCAGGAAATTGCACCCGTTGAGTGATCGAGATTCTTTCTAGCCAATCGGTTAAAACGCCTGGTATTTTTCGTTCAAGCGTTGCTAGAGATTGCCAATGACTATCTTCATCCACATAAACATTACGACAAAAGGCAGCACCAATGGATGGCTCTTGCTCAATCCCTGCTTGTAAATGCTCATAGAATTCCGGTAGGACAAAATCATCTTGGTGTAGCAAATGAACCCAGTGCCCACGGGCACGACGAATACAGGCATCCCAGTTTTTGAGTAAGCCGAGGTTTTGAGGATTGCGATAGAACAAAACGCGCCCTTGTCCAATTTCTTGTACTAGTGCTTCGATATCACCTGCGGTAGAGCAATCATCCACAACTTCAATCTGCATCCAGTCTGCTCCAGGGTCTTGCTGTAAGACACTTTTCAGGGTTTGCGCCAGATATTTAGTGCCGTTATAGGTGGGAATCATTACTGACCAGAAAGGTCTAGCAGTACCTTCCTGTAATGGAGAGATTAACGGAAACTCAGGTATTTCATGAATAGTGAGTTTTGGGGAAGTCTTAAGCATTTGCCTACTAGTTGATCCTGTAAGTTTTGATGGCTGAATCGTTTCGCGAAGCATTCTGATACAGGACTTTAGAGCCGCTTCGAGAATAAACGGTTATGCGTATTGAGCAAGCTGAATTGTTTTTGGCTCAGATTGAGTCAACATCACTTGCTTAGTTGCCTCAAGATACTGTTTCCCCCACTTTTGGCAGGGTTCTAAGTGATTTCCTTCTGCCCACTCATTCCAAGCGTTGATGAAGACGATTTGCTCCTCAGCGTCATTAGATGAGACACGCTCCACGGCTGTCTTGAGCCATGCTTGATACAGTTCAGGCGTTGAGTTTCTAAAAATTACAGCATCTTTTTTGCGACGCGCTGTATTGTCCCAACCTGGAGTAACGCAGGGAAACTGCTTGTAAGCAGGTAAATTTCTTTGCAGCATCCTTTCAACCACCGCACTATATTCAAACACCCGATGCTGACCAAAGGCAGCTTGAGCAATGCCTAGTTTTCGTGCCAAGCCCCAAAGTTTTCCCCATTGCAGGGGCTGTCCCAGGTTTCTCCAATCAGGTTGAAACTCGATGGCAGCATCAAAGCCATCAATAGTGGGGTCTCCATACTCTTGATGAAAGCTTTCTACCTTGCACAGGTAAAGGTCTCCAAGCCCTAATTTATGAGCCTCTTCTCGCCAAGCGGATGTTGTTTTTAACGGATGAGGAATTTTAGAGGCTCTGTATACTAGAAATAGGGGTTTGTCGTTAATGCGGATATATCGTCGATCGCAGAAAGCTGCTGCTAATGCTCGAATATGTGCTTGATCGTCTTCCTCACAATAGTTCTGTCCGATTAAGACATCTCTGCTGCGCCCATCCCAAGCTCTTGTCCAATCTTCATTTGCCCAACAGAGACAGAATGGAAAATCTGGTTTGCCCGATGCGAGAACTTGATTGAAAGGACGCTCAAGTAATCGTCTGCCATTAAACCAATAGTGATAGTAGCAAAAGCCGTGAACACCATACTCTCTAGCTAGGTCAGCTTGAGCCTGTTGCGACTCTGGCAGTCGTAGATCATAAAACCCTAAATCAGCCGGAAGATGAGGTTGATAGTGTCCAGGAAATAACGGTTTGGCTTTTGTAACACCTGTCCATTCTGTAAATCCTTTACCCCACCATTCATCATTTTCTGGAATTGGATGATATTGGGGTAAGTAAAAGGCGATCGCATGAGCCTTCAAATTTTCGGTTGACATTTCACAGGCTCCCGGATTGAACTTTGGTTTACACGTTTGACGGCTTCAAGATATTGAGTGCCGTATTTCAAGTCAGGCTCAAGATGATTCCCTTCTGCCCACTCATTCCAAGCGTTGACGAACAGTAAACGATCATCGTGAGGCTTATCAAGTAAAGAGTTGACCATTTCTGATAAACCCGCCTCAAACCGTTCAGGTGTGGAATTTAATACCACGATCGCATTTTGTCCTCGTCTAGGAGTGTTATCCCAAGAAACAAAAATGCAGGGATGAGTTGGAAAATCTCGTTTTCGATTCAGCATTAGACGACGTGCTTCGGAGTAGTCATAGAGTTTTAGTTTTGGACTCGCAACTCCTAGCTTTAAGTTCCTGATCAACTTAGACAACTTCACACCGTCATCCATAAAATCTGGCAAAGCACCTAGCTGAGGTTCAAACACCAATGTGCTATCAAAGCCAATCTCTTGAAAGTTAAAACCAGGGCGATGAGAATCTACGCCCAACAAATAAGGTTCAGGCAAGCCATGCTTCGCACATTCGTTTTTGAAGGTTTCAACTGTTCTAACTGGTTCAGGAAGGTCAAGCGGTCGGTAGATCAGAAATACAGGTCTTCCTTGATATCGAATATAGCGATCGTCTGAGAAGGCATTGACGAGCCAACGAATATGATTTAGATCATCTTCAGCAGAGTAAGTCTGTTTCTGCAAAATATTTTTTTCTTCTCCCAACCATCGCTTAGACCAAGTTTCATTTGCCCAGCAAAGACAGAACGGAAGGTCTGGCTTGCCAGAGGATAAAACCTGATTAAAGGGGCGTTCCAATAATCGTTTTCCGTTAAACCAATAGTGATAGTAGCAAAAGCCAGAAATTCCATAGGCTTTAGCGAGATCAGCTTGAGCTTGTTGAGATTCTGCAAGTCGTAAATCATAAAAACCCAAATCAGCCGGAAAGTTAGGTTGATAATGTTTTTGAAATGAGGGCTTTGCCTTCGTAACATTCGTCCACTCAGTAAATCCTTTGCCCCACCATTCGTCATTTTCTGGAATTGGATGATATTGGGGTAAGTAAAAGGCGATGGAACGAACTTGAAGATCATTAATTAACATCCTAGATCTACCTCTGATTAGATGGGATTTTCATGCGTTTCAAAGTACCTTTGGGCGAGCAATGACAGCAAACTGCAAATAGCGCATATCCTCAATTTGATTAAGTAAAATTGAATTGAGGAATTTAAAGCTTCTCACTCGATGAGAATGCTCATTCTCAAGTGGATTGATTCCTTCGATCAATTCAACTTGATAACCTAACTTATTAAACGTGCTTAAAATACTGCGATACGTAAAAAAACGGAGATGCGTTCTGTCTAAAATACCATTTTGGGTATATTTCCAGTCCTTATCAATAAGAAGTTTCCAAATATTATCGAAATAGCGAACATTAGGAATGGAAGCAACGATTGTTCCACCATCTTTTAGTAATATTTTTGCATATAGCAATGCATTATATGGGTCAACGAGATGCTCTAGTACATCATTAAAAACAATACAGTCAAATTTCGCTTGAGGTAGATCTAGATTTTCATCAAAAGCACCGCAAATGACTTTATCTAATTTGTTAGCTGCTTCAGTAGCAGCATATTCATTTATCTCAATACCCCATACTTCAACAGGATAATTTGATTTTAGAAGCTCTCCAAAACTACCGACAGCACAACCAACATCAAGAACAGTTGATGCTTCTTTGGAAACATAACGCAGCATTTCATGTCGCTCTTTTTGGATAAAAGCATCAAAATCTTCTGATTTGTATGCGCTAGCGGCTGTTTCAGGCATCAGATTTTTGCTTCTCATCAAAAAACTCCCGTAGTTGACCGAATGTTCGTAGAGATCAAGTTGAACTAGCTAACTACAACTGAACAATTACTTTAAATGATTGCTAAGTGAAGCTTTCCAACTGTTTTAACTTCATGCTGCATTTGGTGATAGTTTTAGAGTTTGCCGTGCTGGGTGAACAATTCCTGGTAAACATCCTGCGAATATTTGCATTTCCACTAAGTAGTACGAAGCATTGGCAGCAGGATCAGGAGAAACACGAGTTGGCTCTCCATTCTTTGCAGCTTCTTTATAATTCTGGTAGGTGCTTACAGCAAAGTAAGGTTATTTATGACTTATACTCCATCCAAAACTCTAACATTCGAGGAATTTCTAGCTGAATATGGCAACGACCCGCGCTATGAACTGATCGATGGAGAATTGCGTGATAGGTATCCTACAGGACCACATGAGTCAGTCTCAGGGAAACTGGCAGGGAGATTATATGGAGAAATTCTGCGCCTGAATTTAAGGTGGACAATTCCAAAAAACTGCTTGATCCGTCCTCCTGCTACGGAGGCAACTGCTCTACGTCCGGATGTGGTTGTTTTGGATGAAGCCAAGTTAGCTACCGAACCGCTTTGGGAGCGAGAACCTGTGTTAACGGGGGGGCAGGCAATTAAGCTGGTGGTGGAGGTTGTCAGCACGAACTGGCAAGATGACTATGCTCGTAAGGTTGAGGAATATGCTTTGTTGGGTATTCCAGAATATTGGATTGTGGATTTTTGCGGATTGGGTGGCGTAGAGTTTATTGGTAAACCAAAACAGCCAACGCTGACGATTTGTCAGTTAGTTGAGGATGGATACTGTAAAAATCGGTATTTGTTGGGCATAGCGATCGCATCAGTGCTCTTGCCAGAATTGCAGCTCAGATTAGATGAAGTGATGCCGTAGCGGTTGAACAGGGAGCAAAACCGTTTGAGTGGTTTAGTGGAAAAGAGCGATCGCTGTCGCTGTCCATCTGAAAGCGCCTTCGGCGATCGCCCTTCAAATCTGCTCTGGGTCAATGCCTAATTCCCTCAACTTTGCGGCTAGGCGATCGGCGCGTTGACGTTCTTGTTCAGCCCGCTGGAATTCCTGTTCAGCCCGTTGACGTTCTTGTTCAGCCCGTTGGGATTCCTGTTCAGCCCGTTGACGTTCTTGTTCAGCCCGTTCCGCTGGTGTCGGTATCCATTGGTTTAGAGCATCGTACCAGCGCAGCCATAGACCGTCAGCATCCTGATAGGTGCCTTGCCACACGCCCACCCCCAGTTCTATGTCTTCAAACCAAACACGCTGGTCTTGAACGGTCATTTCCTGGTAGCGGGTGCCCACTAACTGAAAGACTCGTAACTGGTTTTGGTAGCGGTCAAAAATTACATAGTAGGGAACTCGTAAGACCTGTTCATAAGTTTGCCATTTGGTCGGGGGCTGGTTCACCTCACGTAAGGTTTGTCCTAGGTCTTCAGCTTCGGTGCCGGGAGAGAGTAATTCCACCACTAAAAAAGGCACCACTCCTTCAATCCAGATCACATAGCTTAAGCGCAAGTCTTGTAGGGTTTGAGCGCGGGCAACACCCAAAACAAGGAACCAATCGGGACGCTTGTGCCACTGGGGCTGGCGAGAGTCGTAGTAAAGGTTGAGGTCGGTGCCAATGAATATTTGATCTGCCGGGTAAGTGGGTGGATGGCAGGTTTCCCGTAGGAGTTGGGGTTGAAACTCGTGAAATTCGTCGGGCAAACCGGGTTCCTCTGGATCTTCACTAGGCAGATCATACATGGTCGGCAGAATTGCCTCTGGATGCGGTGGTAGGTTTGGGTCTTGCAGCTTAGGTTCGTACATGGATCGCCTCTAGAGTTAGGATGCGGTGTTGTGCCCCTAGACCAACGTTGGTAATTTCGCCTGAAGGAATTGAATCTATTTTAACGTCAGTTCGATTCGTAGCTGAGGATTTAGAGAATCTGCCATGGGATCATCCTGGCAACAAACGGCTCTTGATGTTGCAGGGAGTCTTAAGCAGTTCGAGATCGGATTATCATAGCGGTGGAAGGCTCTAGCACCGAAGTCACTTGCGTATGTTCCGACCTGCTACACCCACCACCCATGCCGACTCTTCCCAGGAGAGATCGCTGCAATTGGAAAGTCGCCATCAACACGCCTTACGTCTAGCAGAGCAGTGTCAGCAAATACTTCACAACCAATTCGGGGCAACTCAGGTGATTCGTTTTGGTTCTGTTATGGAAGGGACTCCTTGCCACTGGAACTCAGATGGATCTGGCAGTGGTTGGATTAACTGGTGACATTATCTAGCGATGCCCATAGATCTTGAGTGCGGTCATCTAGGCTTGATTCAGGCGGATGTTCCTGATAGTTCGCCCCCCAATAGATGTAGGCATCCCGCCTGCTAGCGGACAAGATATCCGCGCTACGAATCTTCTAATCAATTTGACCCACCTACTTAATGTGGACTTATTTCACTAATTGAGCCGCGATCGCGTTAGTTTTCTCCACCAGCGTTTCCAGTTCCACAGTGGTTAAGCGCCCCTGATCGACCACTTTTTTGCCATTG
>CASBQE010000187.1 GCA_949127665.1 Synechococcales cyanobacterium PMM_0083 | reverse complement strand
TGAAGTGATTGCCGGACAGTGGGATGAGGAATTCCCCTTGGTGGTATTTCAAACCGGATCGGGCACTCAGTCCAACATGAATGCCAATGAAGTGATTGCGAATCGGGCGATTCAGCTTGCCGGGGGGGTGATTGGCTCCAAACAACCTGTCCATCCCAACGATCATGTCAACCGCTGCCAGTCGTCGAATGATACGTTTCCGACGGCGATGCACATTGCCACGGTGGAACAACTGGAAGCAGAGTTAATTCCTGCGGTTACCCTTTTACGAAATACGCTAGCAGCCAAATCTGAAGCCTACCCAGCGATCGTTATGGTGGGGCGAACTCATTTGCAAGATGCCACACCGATTACGTTAGGGCAAGTAATCTCAAGCTGGGTGGCGCAACTGGATGACGCGATCGCCACGATTCAGCGATCGCTTCCGGGCGTGTGTGAACTGGCGATCGGCGGCACTGCGGTAGGTACGGGCATCAACGCCCATCCTCAGTTTGGTGATCTGGCTGCTCAAAAAATCGCGATCGCAACAGGCAAACCGTTTGTCTCCGCCCCGAACAAGTTTGCCGCTCTCTCCGCCCACGATGCCATGGTCAACGTCAGCGCTGCCCTCCGCACCTTGGCAGGAGTCGTGATGAAGGTCGCCAATGATGTCCGCTGGTATGCCTCTGGACCACGGGCAGGCATTGGCGAAATCACCATTCCTGAAAATGAGCCGGGTTCATCCATCATGCCGGGAAAGATCAATCCGACTCAGTGCGAGGCGCTGACAATGGTGGCGGTGCAGGTGTTTGGTAATGATCACGCCGTCGCGTTTGCCGGTTCCCAGGGTAACTTTCAGCTAAATGTCTACAAGCCTGTAATGCTGCACAATGTGCTGGAATCGATTCAGCTTTTGGCGGATGGCTGTCGCTCGTTTAACGATCACTGTGCCGTGGGGATTGAACCCAACCAGCCGCGCATCCAAGATCATCTTGACAATTCCTTGATGCTGGTGACGGCGTTGAATTCTCATATTGGCTACGAAAAAGCCGCAAAAATCTCAATGCTTGCTTATCGAGACAACATCAGCCTCCGAGAAGCCGCCCTTCAACTAGGCTTTGTCACTGGCGACGAATTTGATCAATGGGTAAAACCCGCGGAAATGACTCGTCCGGGATGATCCTCGATAAGCTATCGTTGTTTGAGTTGCAGTCTTGAAAAGTTCAAAAAGCTCTGTGAACAAGGGGCTTAAGCCCCTTGTTTCTGCAATTTGAATGCATATTAGCTTAACGGCGGTATTTTTAGCCGTCAACTTTCGCAAAACGGTAACGATCCATCGATCGCATCACTTCATCGCCGCAGAAATGCAGCATTGGCAAACAACTACACCCGAAAAAGCAAAATGGGACTCACACTTGAACATGTCGTTCCTTGGGGGCGATCGCTCGCTGAATATCAAGAGATGTTTGCGCTCACATCAGCAGATTTGCAGCGACAAGTGATTGATTGTGGTGGAGGTCCTGCTAGTTTTAACGCTGAGATGACTAAGCAAGGATACTCCGTCATTTCCTGCGATCCAATTTATCAGTTTTCCACCGCCGAGATTGCCCAACGCATCGACGAAACCTATCCCGTGATCCTCAGCGGAGTTGCCGCCAATCTAGATAGCTATCGGTGGCAAAACATTGCTGATCCGACTCAACTCGGCGAAGTGCGGATGGCAGCAATGCACCAATTTTTAGCCGACTTTCCAACCGGGTTCACTGCCGAACGGTATTGCTCTGCGGCATTGCCGACACTGCCCTTTCCAAATAAAGCGTTTGATTTAGCCCTCTGCTCCCATCTGCTATTCACTTATTCCGATCAGCTATCGTTGGAGTTTCATCGAGCCGCGATCGCCGAAATGTGCCGGGTTGCTCACGAAGTCCGCATTTTTCCCTTACTCAAAGTTTCTGGCGAGCCGTCCCCCTATCTGCCCATTCTGCAAAGCGAACTGACTCAACAGGGCTATTCCGCGATTGTTCAAACCGTGCCCTACGAATTTCAGAAAAACGGCAATCAGCTTCTGCAAATTCAATCAAATTCTTAAAGAAATTTCCACTTGCCACTCGCCTTTCACCTTTCGTCAGTCATTTTATGAATAACCTTATGTTGATGCAGCGATCGCGGCAGTTTTTTCACTAGCCCATCCTTCATCGTATCTACGAGTGACTCGTTACAATGAGGCAAGCCTTTTCTGAATGGAGCTAGGTTGCTGATGACCAGCCTGTTATTCAAATCTGCACAGATGTCATTGCCAATTGATCTTTCTTCGCTGACACCCACGTCAAAGATGAGCGATCAGCAATTCTATGAGTTTTGTCGAACGAATCCCGACTTGCGAATCGAGCGGAGTGCTGATGGAGAAATTGTCATTATGCCCCCGGCATTTGCGGATACTGGAAACCGCAACGGCAGAATCTTTGGACAGCTTTTTGTTTGGGCTGAAGCGGATGCGACTGGAGAAGCCTTTGATTCTAGTTCAGGGTTTACCTTACCCAATGGCGCAATTCGCTCTCCAGATGCAGCGTGGATTCTGGGCGATCGCTGGAATGCTCTAACATCAGAACAGCAAGCATCTTTTGCACCGATCGCCCCTGATTTTGTTGTGGAACTACGGTCTAGTAGCGATACGTTGGTGAGCTTGAAGGAAAAGATGGAAGAATATATGGCAAATGGGGTGAGATTGGGATTGCTGATCGACCGCAAGAATGGTCAAGTTCATGTTTATCGACTCAATCGCCTGCCAGAGATTTTGGACAATCCTGTATCAGTCAGTTGCGAACCTGAGATGCCACTGTTTGCGCTCAAAATGGCAAGGATTTGGTAATCATCGGTTGAAATTTGCCTTGAATTGATAGGTTTGCCGGGGCTGTTGCAGCCTTCTTCATGCGGCTTTCGCTGGTTCAAGTTCTCGTGCCGCATCTGACGAGGTTTCTCCAGAGCAGAGCATGAACTTCTGTCTTTATTTAGCGACTCCACTGAATATAGGGTAATTGAGCAGCGATCGCCCGAACCTGAGCAGCATGCGCCACCAACTGTCCACAGGCATCCCAAGTGCCCGACACCAGCATCGAACGAGTGCCTTCATTCATCATGATGGGTGCCGAAAAATCATCACAGACGACCTGACAGGTTTCCAAATCTAAAGTGAGGGGCACCTGAGGATTTGCTGCGATCGCATTTTGCAACGTTTTCACCACATCCGCCGCCGCAGCGACGCAGGGAACCCCCATTGCCAAGCAGTTTCCCAAAAAAATCTCGGCAAAGCTTTCGCCCACGATCGCCTGAATGCCCCACTTTGCGATCGCTTGGGGTGCGTGTTCTCGCGAAGAGCCACAGCCAAAGTTGCCATTGACTACCAGCACCTCTGCTCCTTGGTACTGCGGCAAATCGAACGGATGTTCTCCATTTAGCTGAGTGCGATCGTCTGCAAAAGCGTGTTGCCCCAATCCATCAAAGGTGACACACCGCAAAAACCGCGCCGGAATAATGCGATCGGTATCAATATCATTGCCTAATAGCGGAATACCGCGCCCCGTAACCGATTTCACTTCATTCATAGGTTGTCCACTCTGACTCGTGTGCTTATTTTCGCACTGAATCTAGCCAGCATCGAAATCTCGTCTTGCATAAAAGCTAAATCTGTCTTTGTGTAGATGAATAAAATCAATTTTTTCGACTCGCTGCTCCCTGTGATTAAATGCTTTTGAGTTAGATGAAGATTACGTGAATTTGCTGACTTTTCTAAGGTTTGCTTACCAATTCTTGAAGTTTTCTTAACCCGCGATCGCTACAGTTTTAAGCATATTAGTAAGTTTACGGTAGCTGTCCTAATTGAAAGCGGCTGAGAAAGCAGTAAATACACTGAACTAAGCGCTCACTAAGCCCCCAATGTTTGATCTCGCATAGCTTTCCACAAGCATTTCATCCAGTTGTTCATCTATCCTAGTCATTTATCGAACCATGATCATGCAACCCAAAAACTTTAACTCTAGCCAAGGTCGCTTCAGCCGTTGGCTATTAGCGTCTACCCTGACTCTGACCGGTGCTTTTGTACCTAGCATAGCTCAGGCGTTTACGCTCAATTTGCTGCACTTCAGCGATGGCGAATCTTCCCTGCTGAACCGCACCGCCCCTAGCACTCCCACAACTCCAGGCTTTGACTACAGCGGTGTGAGCCTGTTTGCCAACCTAATCGATCGCCAACGTAACATCAGCAACACCGACTTTGATTTGTTAGTAACTGCGGGTGATAACTACCTGGCAGGTCCTCAATTTGAAGCAAGTCTTCGCCTACCTACAGGGCAGCAGTTTTATGATGCCAAGGCATTGGAACTGTTCAACATTGATGTCGGCGGCATTGGCAACCACGAATTTGACTTTGGACCCGACGTGTTAGCCCGGTTCATCGACCCGGATGGCGACGGCACCGGATTTCGTCCCTTTGTTTCATCTAACTTGCTGATTCCCGACAGCAGCCCGTTAAAAGGATTGATTCAGCCCAGCACCATCGTTACCAAGGTGGTAAACGGCGTAGAAGAGAAAATTGGCGTTGTGGGTGTAACCACTCCCTTGCTCCGCTCCATTTCTAGCCCCGGTAATATTGGCACGATCGGTGATCTATCCACGACACCGGGCTTTAGCGCATTGGTCAGCACGGTTCAGGCAGAAGTGGATAAGCTGACTGCTCAAGGCGTTGACAAGGTGGTTCTCGTTTCTCACTTGCAAGACATCAACGAAGAAAAGAGTTTGGCGGGCAAGCTGAAAGATGTAGATGTGATTGTGGCAGCGGGGAGCGATACTCGGTTGGCAAACCCAGACGATCTACTTTTGCCGTTGGCGGGTGAAACAGCCGTGCCGTCCTATCCATTAATCTATAACTCCGAAACGGGTCAGCAAGTCAGCAGTTTGGCGGCTTTGCCTGCGGGAGTTGCACCGCTATTGATCGTTTCTACGGATGGTGAATATAAGTACCTGGGCAATTTGCAGTTAGATTTCGCAAACGGCAAAGTTTCCAGCATTTTGGAACCGGCTAGTGGTCCAAAGCGCAATGCCACTCTGGATGGGTTGACGGGTCGTCCAGATTTAGTTAGTCAAGTGCAAAACCCAGTGCGAGACTTTGTTGCTGACCTAAGGCAAACGCCTGTTGGGGTGACGAATGTACCGTTGAATAGCATCCGAACGGAGGTTCGGGCGAAGAGTACGCTGTTTGGCAGCTTGATTGCCGATGCGATTCGAGATGCGGCTCAAGATGGCGCACCTGCGATCGGTCTAGATCCTGCCAAGATTTTGGTGGGTATCCAGAACGGTGGTGGGATTCGCAACGATCGCCGCTTTGTTCCAGGCAACACCATTTCCGAGTTTGACACCTTCGACGTATTACCGTTCTCCAACTTTGTTTCTGTCGTCACAGACCTTACGGGCGGCGAACTGCTGCCCATCCTAGAGCGAGCAGTTTCCGGTCAAACGGCTCCCGGTGTGGGCGGTGGCGGTCAGTTCCTCCAGCTATCAGGCTTAGAAGTGGTCTATGACGTGACCAAAGCTGCACAAGTCGTCACCGCCGCAGGCGCAATCACTCAACAAGGCGCTCGGATCATCAGCATTTTGCTTGATCCCAACAACGATCGCACCGGGCAATTCCTGTTTAATGTAGCGCAGGGTGGTTTCCTGGTCGATCCAAATCAAGCATTATTTGACTTGGCAACGATTAACTTCACTGCCAACGGCGGCGATAACTTTGCCACTCTGGCAGGCATCCCTGACAGCCGGAAGTTCACTCTCGGCGGTGTCACCTACCAGTCTGCCTTGGAGCAATACATCCGTAGAGATTTGCAGGGCACAGTTGATGCCACTGATATTGCTAGCGGTGCAGATATTCGTGTACGAGATATTTCGGCGCTAATCTCTGATGCCACAGGTGGAGAAGTAATTGTGGGCGGTGACAGTGCGGCGGTGCCAGAACCGACCACAATGCTAGGAATGCTAGGCGCTAGTTTGGGGATGGGCTATTTGAAACGTCGTCAGGCTAAGAGCAAGCAGAAGTAGTTAATCTGCAAATTAAAACTTTAATAGAGGCGATCGCTTGATCAAAACAGCGATCGCCTCTACTAAAAATTCTCAAAGAACTATTGGGTGAAACTGGCGATCGCAGAGACGAGCGGCTGAGTCATCCAATTCAGCCCAACCCGAAGTTGATGATCTAAAGTAGGCATCCGATAGAGATATGCCAACCGTCGAGCAACTACGGCTAGCGAACCATCAAGCTTAATGCCCATGCCGGTCAGCGTGGCATTGTCCGTTCCCAAGGTCATCATTTCGCCTAAGTATTGATAGCGGAAGGGCAGCAGTGGTCGCCCGGTCAGCGATGCCCAGAGATTCCAGCCTAAGTAATCGGCTTGCTGAAACGCAGCTTGTGCGGTCGGCGGCACCTGTTGTCCCTCGACATCTTTGCAGTCTGCCAAATCGCCCAAGGCAAATACAGTAGGCTGATCAACTACTTGCAGCGTCGGTGTCAAAACTAATTTGCCGCGATCGCTTTTCTTTAGGGGCAACGCATTAATCACTTCTGCCACGCGAGTGCCCACCGTCCACATCACAACGTCTACGGGAATGGTATCCACAACATCTTTGTAGTTGAGCGAGATGGTCTCGGCAGTAATGTCCTCGATCGCCGTTTCTAAGTCAAGCCAAACAGAGCGGTCTTGCAATGCTTTAGAAGCACTCGTGCGATTAAATTCAGGCGAGGTTCGCAGCAGTTGATCCGATAGTTCCACCAGTCTCAGCCGACCGCGATCGCCCAGCCGATCCGCCAATTTACACGCCAATTCCACCCCAGAGTAGCCGCCGCCGACGATCGCCACCCGAATCTTTTCTGCATCTGATTCTTCCAACACCCGCAGCCGTTCTTCTAGGCGATGGGCATCTGCCACCGTGCGAAAGGGGAGCGCATATTCGGCGGCACCAGCAACCTGATTTAACGGCGTTTCTCCACCCAGCGCCAACACGAGGCGATCGTAGGTCAAGTCCGAGCCATCTTGAAGCTGAACTCGCTGTGCTTCTACATCAATGTTGGCAACCGTTGCCTGATGGAACCGCACTCCTGTACCCGCCAGCAACTCTTCAAACGGGGGCGCGATTTCCCAAGTTTGCAGTTCTCCAGTCATCAGTTCATACAGCAGCGGCGAAAACAAAAAGCGATCGCAGCGATCGACCAGCACGATTTCCGGCTTTTCTTGCTTCGTCCAAGGCAACTGACTTAAGCGCAAAGCCGTGTAGAGACCTCCAAAGCCTCCACCCAGAATGCAGATACGGGCACGTTGATCAGTCATAACGAGGACTCTTACTCTTGGCGGGCGACCCCTTTAGGATAACGAAATTAGCACGAATGACGAATGCCGAATGCCAGTTATTTGAATACCCAAACTCACAACTTTTCTTTACCTGCCTAAATCCAACATTTTGTTAATCGTCTCGGCACACTGCTGCGTTATGGCTTCTAGTGCTGCGCGATCGCTGGAGGTGGGTGGTGGGATAAGTTCGCCGATGCGGATCGTGATCGGAACGGAGCGGGGAATGGCAGACCCTTTTGAGGCGATCGCGTAAGTTCCCCACAGGCTAACGGGCAGAAGGGGCGCTTGAGCTTTAGCGGCAATTAGGGCGGCTCCCAGTTTGGGATCGGTGACGCGCCCATCCGGTGTGCGGGTGCCTGTGATGAAAACTCCGGCTGCCCAGCCTTGGTCTAACGACGCGATCGCGGCTCGAATGGCGCTGCGATCGGCAGAACCCCGTTTAACAGGATAGGCACCATAGAGCGCGATCGCTTGCTTCAAAACTGGAATCTGAAATAGCTCTTCTTTCGCCATGTAAGCAACCGGTCGCTGCACAGCGTTCGATAAAAACATGGGGTCGAGGTCACTGGCATGGTTGCTCACCACAATCAACTTACCCGTCTGAGGCACATTTTCCGCCCCATAAATTCGCCCCCGAAAATAAGTATGGAGAGTCGGGCTGACGATCGCCCACTTAAACAGACGATAAAGCGCCAGACTGATCAAGGGTTCACGATCGTTGCCCATAGGAAACTAGCAAATAAACAGTAGAAGTGAGGCGATCGTTAGCGGTTCATTGCCAACCATTTTCTCCTGTTCACTATGCTCCATTCAGAGTTCACTGTCTACTGTTGCAGGTCTGCTACTGAAGGAATCTCAGCAAGATTGCTCACGTTTTTTAAGACCAAATCGGGACAGGTGCGTTTAATCAAGCCAGTCAACACTTTGCCCGATCCAATCTCCACCACGGTTTCAATCCCTAATTCGGGTAGCTGGAGGGAAATTTCTCGCCAGCGAACCGAGCCAGTCATTTGTTGAATCAATCGTTGTTTTAATGAAGCGGCATCCGTAGCAGGAGTCGGATCAACATTCGACAAAATCGGCACTTTCGCGTTGTTGAAGCTAACTTGCTCCAGCACATTTTGAAAGTCAGTTGCCGCCGCTGCCATTAAAGGTGAGTGAAAGGCACCGCTGACGTTGAGCTTAACGGCGCGTTTTGATTTGACAGTGTTCAATACGGTTTCAACGGCTTCAACAGTGCCTGAAATCACCACCTGCCCAGCGTTGTTGTCGTTTGCCAGCACCACATCGGGGGTTTGCTGAATGTGTTGGAGTAGCTGATGGCGATCGAACCCAATCAACGCCGCCATTATGCCATCCGAGGCGCTATCCATCAGTTCGGCTCGACGCTTTACTAGCTGCAACCCTGCTGAGAAGCTAAACACTTCCGCCACATAAAGCGCCACATATTCACCCAGGCTGTGTCCCGCCACCAAAGCAGGTTGGTGTCCTTTAGCTTTCATTTGGTCTGCCAAGAGACATTCCACGACATACAGGCAGGGTTGGGTATACAACGTGCGGGAGAGTTTATCTTCGGCGCTTTGGCAAATTTCCGCCACTGACCAGCCCAAAATATCATCGGCTTGTTGGGCGATCGCCTTCAATTCTGGCAACTCCAGCAGATCTTTGCCCATGCCAACGACTTGAGAGCCTTGCCCAGGAAACACCCATGCGGTTTTCGTCATCTCATCGACCCCACTGGAAAACGGCGGCTCCCCAAGTCAGTCCGGCTCCAAAGCCAGAGGTGACCAAGGTATCACCCGGTTTGATTTTGCCCTCTCGCACGGCTTCATCTAAAGCGAGGGGAATGGAGGCAGCAGAGGTATTGCCATAGTTTGCTAGATTGCTGATCACTTTTTCTGGCGGAATGTTGAGCCGATCTGCCACCGCATCTAAAATTCTCTGGTTTGCCTGGTGGAGCAGCAGCCAATCAATATCACAAGTCGTGATTTCGGCACGAAACAGGGCTTTTTCAATGACTTCGGGCACGCGACGCACCGCAAAACGATACACTTCTTGTCCGTTCATGGTGACGGGATCAAAGGTGCCCTGCCCGATCGCCACCTGATTAGCCAATACTTTTTCTTGAGGCTGGTACGACAAATTGAGATATTTATTTTGGGTGCCGTCGCTACGAAGTTCAAAACCGAGCAAGCGATCGCACTCATTCGCTTGAATCACCACCGCTCCGGCTCCATCGCCAAACAGTATGCAAGTCCGGCGATCGCTCCAATCCACCCAGCGAGAAAGGATATCGGCTCCGATCAACAGCACATTTTGGTAGGCACCCGCCCGAATAAACTGAGCCGCTGTGACCAACCCAAACACAAAACCAGAACAAGCAGCCGTAATATCAAACGCCACAGCGCGGCTTGCTCCTAGCTCGGCTTGCACCAAACACGCGGTGCCAAACAAATCATCGGGGGTCGAAGTTGCCAAGATGATCAGATCAATGTCAGTGGCAGACAACCCCGCCATTGCGATCGCCCGTTCTCCTGCCTGAGCCGCCAATCTTGCCAGAGACTCGGTAGAAGCAGCCAATCGCCGACTCCGAATTCCAGTTCGGCTAGCAATCCACTCATCCGACGTTTCAACAATTTGACTGAGTTGGTCATTATTCAGCGAAATTGCTGGAACCGCAGAGCCGCTGCCCGTTAGGGCAATCCCGATTCCTGATTGTTTCAAATCCTTGCTCCACTCATCACTGGCAATCGGACAGTCAAACCCATCCGCTCAACTAACCATCTATGGGCAAACTGCTGACCGCTGGCAACTGATTCGCATCAACATAGTTTGCTTGAATTCGCTCCAAAACCTGATTGTCAAACGCTTCTCGCGCTAGCCGCGCCGCGTTAAAAATTGATGGAGCCTGAGAACTACCGTGGCTGATGATACATACACCATCCACGCCCAGCAGCAAGCCACCGCCATGTTCAGCATGATCCATGCGTTGCTTAATTCGCTTTAAATTGGGCTTTAACAAAGCAGTGCCCACTTTGCCATGCAGTCCTTGAGGCAACTCCTCGCGCAAAATTTGCAGCGCCACTTCGCCCACCGCTTCCGCAAATTTCAGCAGCACATTTCCCACAAATCCATCGCAGACAATCACATCAAAATGACCCGACAAAACATCGCGTCCTTCTGCGTTGCCAATAAAGGAAATTGCCCGATTGTCCTGCAAAAGTTGATGAGTTCGTAAAGCAAGATCATTCCCCTTGGAAGCTTCCTCACCGATATTTAGCAGCCCAACTTTGGGGTCTGACACTCCCAGCACATACTGAGAATAGACCGAACCCATTGTGGCAAACTGTTCTAAAAACTTGGGTCGGCAGTCTACATTGGCTCCCACATCCAAAATGATCACGGGCTTCCCTTGAATCATCGTGGGAAAGACTGCCCCGATCGCAGGGCGATCGATTCCTTGCAAACGTCCCAACCGCAACAGTGCGGCTGCCATCGCAGCCCCAGAGTGTCCCGCAGAAACAACCGCATCCGCCCGTTTCTGCTTCACCAGTTCCATCGCCACGTTGATTGAGGCTTTTGGTTTTCGCCGGAGCGCACCCAAGGGTTCCTCACCCATTTCGATCGTGCCTTCGGCTGGAACGATCTCCAAAGAAGACAGGTTAGCAGCGTGAGGCATTGAGGCTTGAATCTGCTCTGGGTCGCCGACCAAAAGTACTTCAACATCGAGTTCAGCCTGCGCTCTCAAAGCTCCAGCAACGATTTCGCTAGGGGCATGATCTCCGCCCATCGCGTCAATTGCAATCCGTGCTCGCGTTGATCCCATCGGTCAAAAAGTAAGTAAAAGGCTTAATAAGAATAGCTGCGGTTTGTGAAGCGATTCCTACGGGAATCGCATCGCTTCAACCATTCTTGCGTACAAGGGGATTTATGTCAGCCGTTTTTAATCAGATACTTCCAACAATTGGTCACCTTTTTGGGCGATTGGGCATCCTTAAAATGGTTGACTCTTCATCTGTTCTTCATACTTTTACAGCCGTGCATCTTCATTCTATTCCGCATAACCCTATCTGTTGGTTCGCTTTTTTGGGAATTAGTCTTTCGGCTTGCCAGTCGGAAGAAGTGCAAACTCTCCGTCCTAGCTCTTTACCGCAAGATCCGCAAATTCAGGTTTATACCAATCATGAACCAGCTTCCAGCTATACCGAGCCTTATCGTCAGGTCACACGAGAGGGAGACAATTTGGAGCAGGTGATTGTGGATGCGATCGCGTCGGCACGGTCAACGGTTGATGTAGCGGTTCAAGAATTTCGGTTGCCAGGAATTGCTCAGGCATTAGCAGATCGGCAAAAAGCGGGCGTTCGAGTGCGGCTGATCTTGGAAAATACCTATGCTCGCGCATTGAGTTCCTTTACCACTGAGGAATTGAACCGGATGGAAAAGCGCGATCGCGATCGGGCTGAAGAAACTCGCCGAATCATCGACCAAAATGGCGATGGTCAACTTACCCAAGATGAAATCAATAGCCGCGATGCTTTAATTGTGCTGGATCGAGCAAATGTCCCTCGCATCGACGATACGGCGGATGGCTCCAGCGGCAGCAATTTAATGCACCATAAATTTGTGGTGGTGGATGGGCAAACGATGATTGTCACCTCTGCCAATTTCACCACCAGCGATGTTCACGGAGATTTTAAATCGCCCCACAGTCGCGGCAATGCTAATAACCTGCTGAAAATCCAGAGTCCCGCGCTGGCGACTATCTTTACCGAAGAATTCAACCTGATGTGGGGGGATGGTCCCGGCGGCAAGCCCAACAGCCTGTTTGGCGTGAAGAAGCCGTTTCGCCCGGTGCGCCCAGTGATGGTGGGCAATACCCAAGTTGAAGTGCAGTTTTCGCCAACCTCTCGCTCGGTGCCTTGGCAGCAGAGCAGCAATGGGCTGATTGGTCAAACCGTCGGCAGCGCTAGCAAATCGGTGTCGATGGCTCTGTTCATCTTTTCTGATCAGCAATTGGTAGATTTGCTTCAAACTACCCATCAACGCCAAGTAGAGATTAAAGCTTTAATCGATCCGGGGTTTGCCTATCGATCGTATAGCGAAGCATTGGATATGATGGGAATCACGTTGGCAGAAGATTGCAAATATGAGACAAATAATCATCCTTGGAAGCCCGCGATCGCTACAGTAGGCGTACCTCGAATGCCGCCCGGTGATTTGCTGCATCACAAATTTGGCATTGTAGACCAGCAGACCGTGATCACAGGTTCCCACAACTGGACGAATGCGGCGAATGGTGGCAACGATGAAACTGTCCTTGTCATCCATAATCCAGTGGTGGCAGCCCACTATCAGCGAGAATTTGAGCGACTTTATACCAATGCCATTGTGGGAGTTCCCCCGGCGATCAAAAAGAAAGCCAACGCACAAGCGAACGAGTGCCCCGTCACGACTGCGATTGCGCCTAAAATACTCTCTAAAAAGCTATCATCTTCTACTGCATCACAAGCAATAAAACCTGAACAGCCGCGATCGTCGCTAGCTGTTCAGCCCGTATCTGCTAAAAACGTAAAACAAGCCAGTGTTACTCCTAAACGAGCAAGCCACGTTACTCCTAAACGAGCAAGCCAGCGAATCAATCTTAACAGTGCTTCCCAGGCAGAACTCGAAACATTGCCAGGAATAGGACCCGGCTTAGCGAAGCGAATGATTGCAGCCCGTCAGAAAAAGCAGTTTACCTCCTTAACTGACGTTGATCGGGTTTCTGGCGTAGGTCCTAAGTTGCTTCAGAAACTTAAAGACAGGATTATCTGGTAGATCATAAGCTCATGTGTCACAATCCCACGAGCCGTTAACCTGTTAGCCATAGATTGCTTTTAGCTTGAAGGCGATCGGTAGATTGTTTCGAGACGCAAATGCGATCGCGCTCAATTTAGAATGAGC
>CASBQE010000186.1 GCA_949127665.1 Synechococcales cyanobacterium PMM_0083 | reverse complement strand
TTTGATGAACATTTGGGACATCAATGGAAGCAAATGATACGGGAGCGATCGCCCATTTCGCTCATCCTGTTTGACATAGACCACTTCAAGCAATTTAATGACACCTACGGGCATTTAGCCGGAGATCACTGCCTGAGACAAGTTGCCCAAGCGCTCAATAGCTGTGTGCATCGTCCTAGTGACCTGATTGCCCGCTATGGCGGCGAAGAATTTGCGGCGATTTTACCGAAAACCACCGTTGAGGGGGCAATAGAAGTCGCCCAAAGAGTGCAAACTGAGATTGCGAATCTGAAAATTCTTCATGAAGAATCCTCCGTTAGCGATTATCTTACCTTTAGTATTGGCATTGCCAGCAGTATTCCAACTCCAGAGCAATCCTTTAGCAAGCTTCTAGACGAAGCTGACCAATACCTTTATCTCGCAAAACAACAGGGGCGCGATCGCATCGTTTTCAGTTCCAACACCGCGTTGAGACAATGATTCATTTCCTCTTAGCAATTGGGGCATTCTACTAGGTCAGCAATTCTCTGCTAAAATCTCTGGACTTTGCCTTTCTGACGCACTTTACTTCGCCCAACTCGATCTAGGTAGTCATGACTCAAACCAGTGTTATTCAAACCTTTGGAGACTTCACTCAGCAGATTCCCTCCTCGCAGGAATATCTCACCCTCCACTTTTCCCCCAGTGCTGCCGCTCGCAAACGTCGTTGGGGCAACTACGGGCTATCCGCCGATTTTTTGGGAGATTACTTTGCCGCATTTTTTCCAGGCGACGAGCTGCCAGACAGTAAGATCAATCAGCGAGATACGGTAAAAGCTACCGTCAGCTACATTGCGAATGAACTGTTAGAGAATGCCGTAAAGTACAATGATGATTCAACAGGTTTACCTGTCAGTATCTCGCTGCATTTATACGAGCATCAAATTATTTTTCATGTTGTTAATTTTGCTACTCCCGCGATCGCAGAGCAGTATCAAGCCTTTATTCGAGTTTTGCTATCTGCTGATTTAGATGAGTTTTATATGACCCAGTTAGAAAAGACAGCCATGGGCGGTGGCGGCTCTAGCATGGGAGTCTTAACCATGATGAATGACTACGCTGCTCAATTTGGATGGCAATTTCAAACGATTGAATCGATGCCCAATGTGGTGAAAGTTGACGTGATGGCTTATTTGAATGTGTAAACAGTTGTCAAAATTACCAAGTTGTTTTAGACGAGATGGGGAGTTGTAGCTGTGCATATCAAAACAGACGATTATACGATTCGGTATGAGCCAGAATCTGCTACCGCATTTTTTCAGGGTTTGTTGCGGCTAGATGGGATGGAAGCCTATCAACCCGTCATGGATATTTTGTTAAACGCAATTGAATCAGCTTCTAGCTTTACAATTAACTTGCGCGACCTGGAATTTCTAAACAGTTCCGGAATCAGTATGCTATCGATGTTTGTCGTAAAAGCGCGCGATAAGGGCACGGTGAATTTAGTTTTTCAAGGATCAGAGAAAATCCTTTGGCAAACTAAATCACTTAAAAACTTGCAGCGGCTGATGCCCAGCCTAAAACTTGAATTTGTATAGAATACGATGGCAGAAGCAAGTCCAGTCGAGGCACAACAAAACGTATCCGTTGCAGAAGTCGAATATCTCCGGCTTGAAGTGGCGCGGCTTCAGCGCACGAACTGCGACCTAGAAATTGCGGTGCAAACGATTACGGAACATGGGGATGCGGTGGAAGCGGAGCTTCATCAGACAAACCAGCAACTTCAAACAGAAATCGCTGAGCGCAGACTGGCGCAATCTACTCTGCAAAACATTTTCGAGACGGTTTCTAGAGATAAAGCCGATCTAGAACTGATACTGAAGGCAACGGCTGAACATGGCGATACGGTGGAGTATCAGCTTTACACCCGAGCGGTGGAAACCATGATCCAAAGCGAGGAACTGTTTCGGGCGATTTCAGAATCTACTCCGATTTTGATGATCTTGACCCAAACACTGGATGGGGCGATCGTTTATGCCAACTCTATCTCTAGTCAACGGTTTGGCATTGATCCGCAGGCTTTAATAGGGCACCATCTAAAGGAATTTTTCGCCAATCCCAATGATTCTGAAGTGCTGTGGGCGCTGTTTGAGCAGCAGGGCAGTGTTCGCAATCACGAGATGAAAATTCGGACGATCGCAGAAGGCACGATTTGGGTGTCTGCCTCAGTGCATTCGATGATGTTGGCGGGGCAACAAACCTTGCTGACGACGCTCTATGACATTAGCGATCGCAAACTAGCCGAGGAGGCTCTGCATCAATCTCAAACTCAACTCCGGCAGCAAGCACAAGTATTGGAACAGCGTGTGGAGCAACGCACCGCTGCTCTAGCCACCGCCGAAGAAAAATATCGCAAGATTTTTGAAGATGCCGCAGAAGGGATCTTTCAAACGACCGTGCCTGGGCAATATCTCAACGTCAATCCTGCCCTTGCCGAAATGTATGGCTACGACTCGCCAGCCGATCTGATCGCCAGCATTACCGATATTGGCGCACAGTTGTATGTGCAGCCACGCCGACGGGAGGAACTGCTTGCCTTCGTGCGGCAGCTTGAATCGGTGACCGTGTGTGAGTCTGAGGTGTATCGCAAAGATGGCAGCGTTATCTGGATTTCTGAAAATATGCACGCCGTTCGAGACGATGACGGGACATTGCTTCATTACGAGGGCAGTGTGCGCGACATTACCGATCGCAAGTCTACTGAGGAAGAACTGCGCCGACAGCGACTCAAATCCGAGCGTCTGTTGCTCAACGTGTTGCCTCAAGCAATTGCCGAACGCCTTAAACGAGGGCAAAAAATCATCGCCGATAGCTTCACCGAAGCAACGGTATTATTCGCCGATTTAGTGGGCTTTACTGAACTCTCAACCCGCATTTCACCCACCGAACTGGTGGAGTTACTCAATAGCGTTTTTTCTAAGTTTGATCACCTCGCAGATCATCACCGTTTAGAAAAGATTAAAACCATTGGCGATGCCTATATGGTGGTTGCGGGGTTGCCCGTTCCTAGAGCCGACCATGTGAGGGCGATCGCGGATATCGCGATCGATATGCAGCGTGAAATTGCCAAAATCAAAGTTCATGATGGTCGCCCTCTGAGCCTGCGAATTGGCATTCATACTGGACCTGTTGTGGCGGGTGTGATTGGGATTCGGCGGTTTACCTATGACCTTTGGGGCGATACCGTCAATGTTGCCAGCCGCATGGAATCTCAGGGCGAACCCGAACGAACCCAAGTCACAGAAGCGGTTTATCACCGTTTAAAGAATGGCTATAACTTTGAGCGACGAGGGGCAGTCGCCATTAAAGGCAAGGGCGACATGATCACCTACTGGCTGTTGGATAAGAAGGGCTAGAGATCAGGGACAGGGGTTAGATATAAATCTAAAACCCGAAACCTTCGACCCATTCCCTGCTTACTTTTGCGAAGTCGAGGCATTGGGTCCAGCCGTCACAATCACTAGGCGATCGGGCTGTAAAACCTCTTGAATGAAAGCATTTATTTGGGCGGGTGTAATGGCATTGATTGTCTCGGGGTAGGTGCGAATGGCATTAAGCGGCAATCCATACACTTGATTGGCAAGAATGGTGGATGCCAAGCTGATGGGTGAAGCCAATTCTACAGGATAGGAACTGGTGAGCGATCGCTTGGCGTTGGCAACCTCGGCATCGGTGACTCCCTCTTTGCGGATTTGTTGCAGCAGGCTAATGGTGCTGGCGATCGCCCGATCGGCATCTTCAGGGGCAGTCTGCATAGAAATCAGGAACGGTCCGGGGGTTTGCCCAGCTTGAAAGGCGCTATAGATGCCATAGGTTAAACCCTGGCGATCGCGAATTTCGGTGCCCAGACGACTGGAAAGCGTATCGCCACCTAAAATTTGGTTGAACACTAAAGCTCGGTAATAGCGGGGATCTTTGCGATCGATCGCGTTATAGCCCATGAAGGTGATGGACTGAGTTTTCCCTGGCAAAGTAGGCGTGAGACGCACCGTTTTATCAGGCAACGGCACCACCGGGAAAGTAATTTGGGAACTGTTGCCAGCCGTTTCCCAACTGCCCAATTCGCGCACCAGTAAAGCGCGGACGGCAGCGGGGTCAAAGTCTCCCACCAGTGTTAGCACGGTGGCATCGGGGCGGTAATACTGCTGGTGAAAGCGCACCAAATCCTCACGGGTAATCGCTTGAAGACTGTCGGCGGTGGGAAAGGTATGAAATGGATGAGTAGCGGGATAAATCGCTTGCTGAAAGGTGCGTCGTGCCAATCGAGAGGGAGTATCCAGTTCTAGCTTAAGTCCGCTGAGGGCACGTTGGCGACTGAGTTCCAGTTCATTTTGAGGGAAGCTGGCATTTTTCAGCACATCTGCCGTAACTTGAATCAAACTTGGCAAATCGGCAGAGAGGGCTTCACCACTGATGGCGACCCCTTCTCGGCTGGCACCAAAGCCTAAACTGGCACCGCGATTTTCTAGTGTTTTGGCGATCGCCAAGGCATCTTTCGTTTGGGTGCCATTCATCAAGTTATTGGCAGTCAAGGTTGACAATCCGGCTGTAGCAACCTGATCGCGAACAGTGCCAGCAGCAACATGTCCACTCAGGGTCACGGTTGGCGTACTGCGATCGCGCACCAGCAGCACTTGCACCCCATTCTTCAAAGTCAGCTTTTCAGGGAGCGCTTGATCTGGTGGCTGAGTGGTAGCTCTGTTGGGCGGTAAATATTTTGCTACTTCAGCAGGATCTACGGGCGCACCGGGGCTAAACTTCTCAGAGGTTTGGGAGAAACTACCAGGATTGCCGCCTGCACCATCGGCAGTAGTCGGTTCAAAAAATCCTACAGTCCGATTTGCGATCGCCAAATAGGTTTGGGCAACTCGCTGCACATCGGCTGGTGTAACGGTGGCGATCGCGGCTAGCAGTTTATCTGTGAAGCGATAGTCGCCCGTTGAAATTTGATTATCACCCAGCAGATTTGCCTGACTGGAAATATCCCGATTTCGCAATACCAAGGAAGCTTTCAACTGTGCCTTCGCCCGTGTTAGTTCTTCCTGAGTCACCCCTTTATCCCGCAGATCGGCAAATACCTGCTGCAACGCGCGATCAATCTGCTGCAAATCCTTGCCTGGAGCCGCCGTAGCCGACAGTTCATACCAGCCGCCGGAAATCAAATTAGCCGCGCCGCCCCCGGCATCGCTTGCCAATCCGGTTTCCACCATTGCCTGATAAATCCGAGAACTGCGTCCTCCGGTGAGAATATAGTCCATCACTTGAATCGCAGCCACATCGGGATGTTTGGTGTCTGGCAAGGGGTAAACGGCATTTAACAGCGCCGCGCTTCCAGGCTCCTTCAAAATAATTGGTGATTTTGTGGGAGCAGGCTGTAATGCAGCTTTGATAGCCTTGGCAGACAGCGGATCTTTGGGCAGAGGCGCGATCGCCTTGGGAATCTTGCCAAAACTCTCCTGCACTTTTTTCAGCAAGGCATCAGTTTGAAAATCGCCCACTACGACCAACGTGGCATTATCAGGACGATAGAAAGTGTTGTAGTAATAGCGCACCTGATCGACGGTGAATTTTTCCACATCCGCTTTGGTGCCGCCCACGGGTAAGCCATAGGGACTGGTGGGAAACGCCGATCGCATCACTGCCCGACCCAAGCGATAGCTCGGATTATTTTCATAGCCTTGCAGTTCCGAAATCACCACTCGCTTTTCACTGGCAAGCTCTTTTTCACCAATGATGGAGTTCCTCATGCGATCGGCTTCTAAAACCAGCAGCGCCTGCAATTTGTCGCGTTCAACGGTGCCAAAATAAGCCGTCATGTCGTAGCTAGTAAACGCATTCGAGTCGCTGCCCAAGGCGCTAAAAAATCGCCCAAACTGAATCGGGCGAGCCTGAGTGCCCTTAAACATCAGGTGTTCTAGCTGGTGAGCAATGCCACTCACACCAGGAGCTTCATTGCGTGACCCAACCCGATACCACACCTGCACAGAAACCACGGGTGCAGTACGAACTTCCTTGGTCAGCACCGTTAAGCCATTGTCTAAAACGGTTTTGCGAACGCCAGCAGTGAGTGACAGATCAGCATTTGCCGCTTTAGTAGGGGATTTCGTTGAGCCAGATTGTGAAACGGCAGGCGACTGGGCGATCGCAAACGGCTGATCTGGGGCAACCGTTTGAACGATTTGGGAGGAAGCAGTCGATCCAGCGAAGAGGGCGATCGTTAAGCATCCGATAAACAATAGGCTGAGCAAGCGGTGACGGCGCATAGGGGTTGATCAGGAAAAAGGGGAAGGGGAAAAGGGGAAAACTAAAACTCTCTTATGCTGCTGGGGCGTGAGCCAGTAAGCAATAGGGACGGCTGTAGCTGAGCGGCATTTCTAGAGCGTATTTTTCTAGAAGGTCCGCATTGCTCATAATTTGTTCCGTTTGCCCATCGTAGACAATTTGCCCGTGGTTTAGCACGATCGTCCGATCGCAGAGTTCCAGCGCCAAATCTAAATCATGGGTCGCAATCAGTTGAGTCAAGGGCA
>CASBQE010000185.1 GCA_949127665.1 Synechococcales cyanobacterium PMM_0083 | reverse complement strand
GAAGAACAAATCAAGCATTTACCATTTGTGGGAGACACCATTTCCCCCGATTTGGCGCGGATCAAAGAAAGCATGAAGCGGCTAGCGGTGCCCAAGGTTGGAGCCGTCTTTGAAGAACTGGGCTTTACCTACATGGGTCCGATCGACGGACATAACTTGGAAGAACTGATCGCCACCTTCCAGCAGGCACACAAGCACATTGGTCCCGTTTTGGTACACGTTGCCACCACGAAGGGCAAAGGCTATGAAGTTGCCGAAAAAGATCAAGTGGGCTATCACGCTCAAAGCCCATTCAACTTGGCGACCGGCAAAGCGATTCCATCTAGCAAACCCAAGCCTCCCAGCTACTCTAAAGTGTTTGGCGAAACGCTGACCAAAATTGCTGAGACTAATCCCAAAGTAGTTGGCATCACGGCTGCGATGTCTACTGGAACTAGGCTGGATATTTTGCAAAAGCATCTGCCTGAGCAATTTATTGATGTGGGCATTGCCGAGCAGCACGCAATCACTTTGGCGGCGGGGCTTGCCTGCGAAGGAATGCGCCCGGTTGCGGTGATTTACTCCACGTTTTTACAAAGAGCCTTTGACCAAATTGTGCATGATGTCTGCATTCAAAATCTGCCAGTCTTTTTCTGTTTAGATAGAGCCGGAATCGTGGGTGCAGATGGACCGACGCACCAAGGGATGTATGACATTGCCTATATGCGCTGCATTCCTAACATGGTGATGATGGCTCCCAAAGACGAGGCTGAACTGCAACGGATGATTGTGACGGGCATTGACCACTTGGATAGCCCGATCGCCATGCGTTATCCCAGAGGCAATGGCTACGGAGTGCCGCTGATGGAAGAAGGTTGGGAACCTTTGCCCATTGGTAAAGGCGAAATTTTGCGCCAGGGGGATGACGTGTTGCTGGTTGCCTATGGCTCTATGGTTTATCCATCGATGCAGGTGGCAGAAATTTTGAGCGAACACAGCATCGAAGCCACGGTGATTAATGCCCGGTTTGCCAAGCCGCTGGATACAGAACTTATCCTGCCGTTAGCCCAACAAATTGGACGGGTGGTGACGCTGGAAGAAGGTTGCCTGCCCGGTGGTTTTGGCTCCGCGATCGCGGAAGCGTTGCTGGATGCCGAGATTGCCGTGCCGCTGACCCGGATTGGCGTTCCCGATCAACTGGTGGATCATGCTTCACCCGATCAATCGAAGGCATCGTTGGGTTTAACGCCTCCTCAAATGGCAGACCGGATCTTGAAACTGTTTAGTAAGCAACCCTCACCCGTTCGCGTTTAGGAGATTTACTAACATAATGGGTAGCCTTTCTAATTCTGGTGTAGCGACTTGAATAAGCGGCTGGCAACTATCGCGATAGATTGGGTTCGACGACTGCTGGAAAACTTTCAAAATTGCGTCGAACCCAGTCCATTCCCACTTCATTATTCAACTTTATTCCTTGTGGTGTATTGGCATAAATCTTACTCAAAATTTTCGCGTCTTGATCCACAACTACGTCAATCAGCTTCAGCAAATTGCCTTTGATTAAGTGTGCGATCGGAGAATGAGCCTTCATATACATCAATACAAATACGCGAGATTGTTGGTCGGCTTCTGGAATATAAAAGTGACATTCCTTTAGGCTCAACAATTTATCTTCCCCATGCAGCAACCCCATGAACGGGAAAAAATTTTCTAGATGTGCCTCTAGAACCTTTGGCATCGCAAGCTGAGCAGGATTTTTTAGAATGTCGCGAAACGTAGGCTGTTTCCGGGGTTGCGACAGGTAAGCATGAGAATGTAACCCTTCGTCAATAAACTGCTTTACCTGCACTTCTTCGATTTCAAATAATTCTCGATGAGTACCGTTTTGATGGTTGTAATCGTGCATATTCAGCAGCAGACTTAGAAGGTCAGTTGGAATACTGCGTTCTCCTGTCACTCCAATAAACTCGTACTCTGCCGCAATCTCATTCATGATTGTTGGGATTGGAATCTTTGGATTACATCCGCCGTAAGACCAGATAAAATCCCCTTGGACAATTAATTCCAATGGTTGTAAGAGAGATTTGGTTTGCTTGTTGGAACCTGGTAAAACCGTACAGCCCAAATGATTAAATTCCAACGCATGAAAGGGACAAGTGATCGCGCTACTACCATCAAGTTGAGTCACACACCAACCCTCTGACAACATTGCCCCCATGTGAGGGCAAGCATTCGGCAAGGCGTTAACTGCGCCATGACTGTCTTGCCAAAGTACATAATCATTGCCTAATAGAGAAGTTTTTATTGGCTGATTCGGCTTCAGCATAGAACGATGAGCCAATAGCCACGGTGCGCCTTGTAATTGCTTCATAACTGCTCGAGAATTTACTTACTAATTTATTAGTAAGCGTATCAAATGACTGCCACTTCGTCAATTCAAAAATGGA
Source organism: Synechococcales cyanobacterium PMM_0083 (assembly GCA_949127665.1). Classification (GTDB taxonomy): domain Bacteria; phylum Cyanobacteriota; class Cyanobacteriia; order Leptolyngbyales; family Leptolyngbyaceae; genus ULC077BIN1. The sequence goes on along the minus strand of CASBQE010000185.1, from coordinate 6,499 downwards.
ATATCTTCTTTCCAGAAGCCACTTTGGTACGATGGGAAAGCAAATAATAAATGGAATGCCGTGGTTCGACCCAGTAAACGAGTTGCGAAATCAGCCCGCCCAGTTCGAGATGCTGAAAAGACCCAGCAGCAAATTTTGGATGCCGCAGAGCAAGAATTTTCGCGGCATGGCTTAAATGGGGCGCGAATGAGTGCGATCGCCGACATCGCTCAGGTCACGACTGCAACACTTCACTACTATTTTGAGAATAAGGAAAACTTGTACAAGGCAGTCCTACAACGCCCAATCGATGAAGTTCAGACCACGCTTGGACAATTAAACTTTGAGGGGGTGTCGCCTGAAGAAGCACTGAAGCAAATTATTCGGATTGCGATCGCAAACGAAGCTCAAAATCCTCATCGGCAAATGCTGTGGTTTCAAGAAGCAAGCCAAAACCAAGGAATTTATTTCAAAGAATGCAACGTTCTAAGCCTTCATGAACATTTGCTCAAGATCCTACAGCAAGGTATGGAAAAAGGGTGTTTTCGTCCGCTCAAACCCTTTTTAGCATTGACTCATATCTTGAGTGTTTGTCTATTTTATTTCACGGTGCATGAAAACTGGAAACATCTAATGCCGGAGGTTAATCGCCTGAGTCCAGAAATGATTGAAGAACACACAGAAGAGGCGATCGCATTTATTTTGGCAGGTATAAAGCAATTGGATTAAAGGCTCAATTGATCCTAAACACTATCTGCGTAGTGTATTTTCTACTGGCTATTTCAACCCATTCGGTTGAGCCGATCCATGAGTGTTGAGATCCCCAATTACAAAGGTATGCTTTCCAGTCGAAGCAATTTTTGCCAGAGTTTCCAAGTATTGAAAGAATTTGATGTTGTCGTTGTCTTTCACCAAATCGGCTGCATTTTTGAGAGTTCGTGCTGTAGCAACGGCGGTTCGGGCATTTTCCAAGTCGGATTTCGCTCTAATTTTGGCTTCAAGCTGTTTGGCAAACAGGTCTTGAATCATTTTAGGAAAGGTAATATCTCGCAGAATCAACTGCTGAATTTCAATGCCAGAATTGTTCAGGCGATCGCGCAGTTCAATCGGCACAGTGGCAAGAATTTCATGCCGCTGATTGTTGAGGTCTTCGCTGTTGATGATAGCGATCGCCTGCCTTAAGTGAACCTGCGTCAAATTATGGATGACTTGTTCTGCTTCATATAAAAAGTAGCTACTTTGAAACACATCAAACGTGGATAGAAACCTCTGCCCATCGTTGATTCTGTACTCAACAATATAAGAAAACCGGAGGGCGATATTGTCACTCGTCAACACCTCTTGGTTCAAAATACTAAGCAGTTTGGTAGTAGTCGGCAGCATCACCACATCTACTTCCGAATTCAGGTCAAAAAAACGATAAATGTTAGGCTCAAGCACTTTATCAAATCGGTTTCTTCGATATAAATATCCCTGGTGATTTGGCTTAACTGAAATTCGTTTGAACAGCATTTTAATCAGACTTGAATGCAATTTAGAGGAAGAACACTGAGCAGTGAGGAGTGTTGATTCAGTCAAAATGAACTCATCTGACGGTATCCTCAACGCTGCAAATCACTACTCAGTTGTGCAAAGCACAGTTCCTCCGGGAGTTTAAGCGCTACAAAAGCGGGTTTGGTTATGAAACCAATGGTGGGAACTTGCCTCCGCAATGCCCTGTAAAGTGGCAAGTCCCAAAATGCTACAGGTGGCGGTTGCTTTCACTGTAGCAAACGTTGTTTGGGATCACTTGCAAGCTTGAATAGGTGAATAGGTGAATAGGTGAATAGGGCGATGGGAGTATGGCGAATGCAAGTGAAAGCATCGGCAACTTTAAACTCATTCGTCATTCGCCATATCTCCTACGGAGACGCTACGCGAACGTCATTCGTCATTCGCCATATCTCCTACGGAGACGCTACGCGAACGTCATTCGTCATTCGCCATTCGTCAGGTGCCTCTTGCTACAGTCTGCAAACTCCCTCTGTTCCACAATAATAGATTAGCCATCTCTCACTGAAGGCTAAGTCTGTTTCAATCGGACGCGGATAGCGGCTTTAGAGGCGTAACGGATGGCAAAGCAATGATTTTTGCAGACACAAAACCCAGGATTATTGTTTGTGGATTGGATGCAACAGGATACAAAATTTTCCGCTTGCTGAAACACCAAGGGATTGCAGTGGTTGGCATCCACGATCGCCCTTTGCCTGGTGAAGGCGATGACGTGATCATCGGCGATTTGCAAGCGGCACAAACTCTTCTGGAGGCAGGAATCCGTGATGCCCAGACTCTGGTTTTGACAGACAGTGAAGATGGCACGAATCTGGGCGTTTTAATGCAGGCACGGGTGCTTAATCCCCGGATTCGGATTGTAAATCGCTTGTTTAACACCAGTTTGGGGGAGCGGTTGGATAACACCTTGCCCGACCACATTACGATGAGTGTTGCATCGCTTTGTGCGCCGATTTTTGCATTTTCGGCGTTGGGCAGTGCCGCAATTGGTCAATTGAGGCTATTTAACCAAACCTGGCCGATTCATCAAGTGTATGTTGATGAGTCCCATCCTTGGCGCGGGCGCAAGCTGAGTGAGCTTTGGGACGATCGCGATCGCATGTTGATTTATTACATTCCGGCAAAGACACGGCTGGATCTCGTGTCGGCGGTAGTGGAAGGACACGCGCTGCAAGTGGGCGATCGCCTGATCATGGGCACAAAACCAACAGTTCATGCGGCTCAACAGCGATCGTTGTCTCAACGGCTAAACAAGTTATTTACGGGCTTAAAATACTTACGACAACACAGCCAAGGGCTTTTAGCTAGCCTCTTGCTGCTATTGTTGATGATTTTCATCTCCACGCTGGTGTATGTCTCGTCCATTCTCAAAACATCGCCTGTGGATGCCCTATACTTCTCCGTCAGTATGATTACAGGCGCAGGAGACAGCTTAGTCACGGTGGGCAATCCTCCCGACAGTTTAAAGCTGTTTACTATTTTTACGATGTTGATTGGGGCTGCGATCATTGGCTTATCCTACGCACTGCTGAACGATTTCGTTTTGGGCACTCGATTCAGTCGCTTTTGGGAAGCGGCACGGATTCCGCAAAAACAGCATTTCATTGTCTGTGGCTTGGGCAGTGTGGGCGTACAAATTGTGACCCACCTGCATAAGTGTGGACATGAAGTAGTGGTAGTAGAAAAAGACCCCAACTGTCGCTTTCTTAGCACCGTGCGATCGCTCAAAATTCCCGTTATCCAAGGCGATACTACTTTACCCACCACGCTCAAAGCCGCTAATTTCGCCCAGGCTCAGGCGCTGATCACCGTCACCAGTAACGATACCGTCAATCTAGAAACTGCCCTCAATGCTAAAAGTCTCTCCCCCAAAGTGCCCGTTATTGTTCGCTATCACGATCCAGAATTTGCTTGGATGGCGCAACTCGTATTTGAGTTTGATGCAGTGCTGAGTCCAGCGGAACTGGTAGCTCCCGCGTTTGCCGCTGCTGCTTTGGGAGGGCGTGTGTTGGGCAATGGCATGACCGCAGATAGCCTGTGGGTGGCATTGGCAACCCTAATTACCCCGGCTCATCCTTTTTGTGGCAAGTCCGTTCAGGAGATGGCGGTGACCGCAGACTTTGTGCCGCTTTACCTGGAAACCCAGTCTCAAACGGTACACGGCTGGGATTTGCTGGAGGTTTGCCTGAGCGCGGGCGATGTGCTTTATCTGACCATGCCAGCTAATTGCTTGGAGCAGTTGTGGCAATCAACGCCCACTCAATTCATGCGATCGGGCGCATCTTAGAGGCTAAAGATGAAATACCTTTTTATTCTCCTGTAATGGAAACTCCTCAACCCAGACGTAGGGGCACACACCAGATGGGGTGAGATGGGCTTCCTTGCCGATTTGAGTAATGGATTTCAGGAGTGAGAAGTTTCCGGCAACCGTGGCGGATTCCACGCTGATACGCTTACCTGCTCAACGCGCCATCGGTGATTAAAGACGTGCGGCGAGTCGGTGTGCCTTCGCCATCGAAGGTTATGACTCCAATGTTGACGGGATGAAGGGCATCGTCAGCCAATGACAGCAGCGGAGACGCGATCGCATCCTTTACCAGGGATTACCAATCAGCGTAAACGCAGCCCAGTAATAGGGATGGGAGACATCCGCACCGTCAAAATTTGCCAGTTCTGGTGGCAGCGATCGCCCACGTCCTGTGGATGCGATTGTAAAGCTATAGTTCAGGTCAACGCGGCGCTTGAGCATGGCAATTTGCGCCTGTCGCAACGCTTCTGCTTTAATGGGCGCTGTTTTAAGTTGGCGATAAAACTCGGTCATCAGCACGGGTGTTGCGGCATCGCTGACTGCCCAAAGGCTAGCGATCGCGGCTTTACTGCCCGCCATCACTGCCAACCCTGCAAACCCTAACTCTGCCTGTGGATCTCCTAACGCCGTGCGGCAGGCACTTAGCACCAACAACTGCACGGCTGGAGCTTTGAGTAAGCCAAGATCTCGGATTTGATCTAAACGTAAGCGGGTATCCCAGAATTGGATGTAGGATTCATCGATTGACCCCGGCAAAAACTCGGCATGAGTTGCCAGGTGAATAATGCCAAATGAGGAAGCAGCGAGGCGCGCTTTTAACATTGCCAGGGTAAAAGGTCGATTAAGCCAGTATTCGCTCCGCGAAGCAATTCCAGTGACCGTCAACAGTTCTAATGGCACCGCAGGTAAGGAGGGTTGTTCCTTAAAGGTTGACGCGCCCATTGCCAGTACCTTTGTTTTTTGCAGGTTGCCCAAGCGGCGATCGAGCAGATTAAAGGCTGGAATCAGCGCCAGATTATACGTTTCGATCAGAAACTGCTGACCATCGTGAAGCGCTGCCAGGGGAACGCTGCGGATATCCTTACCAGCACAGAAAATGAGTGTGTCAATCTTCTGTGCCTGTAGCTCTGACTCTAACGGCGCAATCATCCACTGATACAACTGTTGAGCCGCAGGCAGGTAAGAGGCAGGTTTAGAATTTGGGTTCACTATGCTGGCTCGGAAGCTCTGGATAGTCTTTTGCAATGCTTGCTGGTTAGCAGCGCTGATCCGCTTGTGAATGGGCGATCGTCCCGGCATCACCAGCACTAATTCCAGTTGCGTCTTTGCCGGAATGGCGTAGATTAGCGCAGGTTTTTTGCCAGTCAGACCATTGTTCTGCTCCAAGTCCTGAGAGATCTCATCAACCGTTCTGACTTGGCTGGTGAGTTTGCCCTCAAAGTAAGCTTCATACTGTTGCTTCCAACCTTGCTCAACCTGTTGAATAGCATCGGCAAGATCACCGCGATCGAATGCCTGCCCAAGGCGTTGAGGATTCAACCTAAGCGAATCACCCGTCGGGGCTGCGGCACTAACAAGCATGGGGCGAGGAGTCGTTGCTTCACCCGTTGCTTCAATAGCCAAACCCCGCCCCATCAACGGGGGAAACAGACCCGCCAGCGCTAAACTCAATGCCAACAAAAATAACCCAGCAAGCCGGATGATAGTCATCACGCCTCCACCTCCGAAATTACCTTTGGTTTAAGAACCACCTTGCTGATCAGACGCTCAGGCTTCCTGTTGCTTAAGTCCAGGGTTATCCCCATAGTACGCGGAATGGCTCCTCCACTCAATATTTTGTGTCAGTCAGTCATCTCATTCACCTGTAATGGATAGCTCTTCAACCCAGACATAGGGACACACACCAGAAGGAGTGAGATGGGCTTCCTTGCCAAGGTGAGTGATGGATTTCAGTAAGGATAGGAAGTTTCCAGCAACCGTGGCAGATTCTACACTGATCCGCTTACCGTCTTTGAGCAACCAGCCATCAAACGGCAAGGAAAAGGAACCCTGGAGGGCTTTCACACCAGCATGGAGGGCTTGCAAATCATCCACTAGCACCACGTTTTCGGCGGTGTTGAGATCCAAATCTGGCTTCCCTGGTGCGCTGGAAAACACATGGTAAAAGTGGGGACTAACAGTGACCTTTGCGCCCATGTTGGCGTGTCCGGTGGGATTGGCATTCAGGCGTTTAGCGGTGCCAGAACTGTGGAGAAATCCCGTTAACACGCCATCGGTGATCAAAGACGTGCGGCGAGTCGGTGTGCCTTCGCCGTCAAAGGTTGTGACTCCAATGTTGGCGGGATGGAGCGCATCGTCAGCTAGAGATAGTAGCGGCGAGGCGATCGCGCTTCCCAATGACTCCGGCGTAGACAAACTTTGTTTATCCAAAATGTTTTGGGCATTGAACAGGTTAGAAAAAGCTCTCAGCAAATCTAAAAATGCTTCTGGCGAAAAGACGACGGTATATTTACCTGTAGTAATTTTTTCGTAGTCTAAATGGCTAATCGTTTTCTCAGCCGCTTCCTTCACACAGCCTGCCACATCTAGCTGCTTCACGCCCCGGCTAACCCGAAAGGCTCCGGCGCTGCGATTTTTCTTCCCTTCTACTTCCGTTTTGGT
>CASBQE010000184.1 GCA_949127665.1 Synechococcales cyanobacterium PMM_0083 | reverse complement strand
CTGAACTGCGTGAAAGTGAAGAACGCTTCCGCACTCTGGCAGATAATATGTCTCAGCTTGCGTGGATGGCTGACCCGAACGGCTGGATTTTTTGGTATAACCACCGTTGGTTTGAATACGCAGGCACCACTTTAGAAGAAATGCAGGGCTGGGGCTGGCAGCAAGTCCATCACCCTGATCACGTTGATCGCGTGGTCGAGCATTACCGCCACTGTATTGAAACCGGGGAGACTTGGGAAGATACCTTTCCACTGCGGGGCAAAGATGGAGACTATCGCTGGTTTCTATCTCGTGCCATTCCCGTCAAAGATGAAGCGGGTAATATTGTGCATTGGTTCGGCACCAATACTGATATCAGCGATCGCAAGCAAATTGAAGCGGAACGCGAACAGATGCTGCAACAAGAGCAAGCGGCACGAGAGGCAGCGGAACAAGCCAACCGGATGAAAGATGAATTTTTAGCTGTCGTGTCTCATGAACTGAGAACCCCGCTCAACCCAATTCTGGGCTGGTCGAAACTGTTGCAAAGTGGCAAACTGCCCCCCGAAAAAGCAGCGATCGCCTTAGGCACGATTGAGCGCAACGCCCAGCAACAAGCCCAACTGATTGATGATTTGCTCGATATTTCTCGGATTTTGCAAAACAAGCTAACGCTGGCGATCGCCCCGATTGATTTAACCGTAACAATCACTAATGCCTTGGAAACCGTGCGCCTGTCAGCAGAGGCGAAAGGAATTGAGTTGAAATTTGAGAATCCATCGAAAGTCGCTAACTGCGGCGATCGCAATTTGCATCCAATCAATCATTCATCATTTCAAGTGCTAGGCGATGTCAGCCGATTGCAGCAAATTGTTTGGAACTTACTCTCTAATGCAATCAAATTCACACCCGAAAATGGACGTGTAGAAGTGCGTTTGGAAAGGGAAGAGGGCACAGGGAAGAGGGCACAGTGGATAGGCAATGATGCTGGCACCTCTAACCTTTCACCTTCAACCTCTAACCTTTCACCTTCAACCTCTCACCTTTCACCTTCAACCTCTAACCTTTCACCTTCAACCTCTAACCTTTCGCCTTCAACCTCTTACGCTCAAATCACCGTTAGCGATACCGGAAAAGGAATTCAGCCCGAATTTTTACCTCACTTATTTGAAGCATTTCGGCAAGAAGATAACACGACTACCCGCAATTTTGGCGGGTTGGGGCTTGGCTTATCAATCGTGCAGCAACTCGTCGCACTGCACAAGGGCACCGTCACGGCAGTAAGCGATGGCGAGGGAAAAGGGGCAACCTTTACGGTGCGGTTTCCGATCGCACCCCGCCAATCAACCAGTCCGGCGCAACCTTCCAGCGATCGCCAGTGGATTGATCTAAAAGGCATTCAAATTCTTGTAGTGGACGACATCATTGATTCGCAGGAGTTTGTGGCGTTTGTTTTAGAGCAAGCAGGCGCGATCGTCACCTCAGCAAGTTCGGCGCAAGCGGCGATGGAACTGTTAGCCCAAGTGAAACCGGATGTGATCATCAGCGATATCGGAATGCCAGACTGCAACGGCTACGAACTGTTACAGCAGATTCGCACACACTTTATTCAGCTTCAAACCACTCCAGCGATCGCGCTCAGCGCCTACGCCAGCGAACAGGATCGCCAACAAGCATTCGCCGCAGGATTTCAGCGTCACTTGGCAAAACCGATCGACCCAGAAGCCTTGGTTAAAACAGTGGCAATGCTGGCTCCAACCTCTAGGTAAGGTGAAATGCAAGTCAGTCGCTTTTTGGTCACTAGATCAAATATTGGCAGGGTTCTGGATGGATCGCGATTCCAAAATTAGTTAAAGCAAAAGTAAGGAAGCTTACTGATTTAGCGTAGTAACTGTGAAGGGTTAGGAAAAATGGGCAAACTAAGCGCGGTCGGGCTAGTCAACGTGGTCATACTAGAATGAGGGCTTCAACCTTATCCTGTATCACCTGTCTACCTGATTGATCTAGGGTATGCTGCTTTTGGCTAACATTCCCCAATCTTGCCTGCGTAGTGCGCCTGTTTAAAAACACACTAGAAGCTTAGGATTTACTAATGAGTGAAGGTTCTGCCGATAAACAGCCGGATAAACTGCTGATTAACCAGTCCGAGTCTTTGATGAAACGAGTCATTAAAGGGTCGGTTTGGACTATGGGGGGCTATACCATTAGTCAAGTTGTTCGTTTAGGAAACAACTTTCTGTTAGCGCGGTTACTCTTTCCTAAAGCCTTTGGGTTAATGGCGTTGGTTTACACCTTCCTGATTGCTCTTCAAATGTTTTCAGATATTGGCATCAATCTCAGCATTATTCAAAATAAGCGGGGGGATGATCCTAAATTTTTAAATACAGCCTGGACTTTGCAAGTTCTTCGTGGCTTGGTGCTGTGGATTTGTGCTTGCTTAATTGCAATGCCAGCAGCCTCTTTTTATAAAGAACCCTTGTTGCAATCCTTGTTGCCAGTCGTTGGTTTTACAACGGTGATCGACGGCTTACTCTCCACTAACATGGCAACCGCAAACCGTCGGCTCTCATTGAAGCGGTTGACTTTGCTAGATTTGAGTACTCAACTGATCGCAATGATAGTAACCGTAGCGGGAGCTTGGATGGCTCATGCAGCCAAGGCTCCACAAGAACTTGCTGTGTGGGCGTTAGTGGTAGGCACATTCACCAGCTCAATCATTAGAACTAGCTTGAGCCATACGGTGATGGAAGGAATCCGCAATCGCTTTGATTGGGAGCAAGAGGCGTTTAATGAAATTTTTCGCTTTGGTCAATGGATATTTTTTAGCACGGTGTTGACCTTTTTTGCGCTTCAAGGCAACAACTTAATCATTCCGGGCTTGTTGGGCGTTGGTTTTTTTGGAATCTTTACTCAAGCCCAAACTTTATCACGGGCTGCTAATGAAGTGATCCAGGTTTTAGGACATCGGGTTTTGTTTGCATCCTATTCTGAGTTAGCACGAGATCGCCCAGAACGGCTGCGTCCTGTTTTACGGCGATCGCGCCTTGTTTTGAATGGGATCAATCTATTTGCTTGCTTGTTTTTTATCTTCCTAGGCAAGCCTTTAATCAACTTTTTATATGACGATCGTTATGCGGCTGCGGGCTGGATGCTGCAAATTTTGGCGGTTGGGGCAATGGTGACGGTTTTAGGCTACACCTACAATGATGTGTTAATGGCTCAGGGTCGCACTTATTTTATGACCCTACTGTTGGGCATCCAAGTTGGCATTCAGCTTATGACTGTTTTTGGGGGATACTACTTTGGGGGTGAATTTGGCGCGATCGTCGGGATTGCGGCGGTTGGTTGGTTTCTGTATCCTATTCAGGCATTTATCTTTGTCCGATTGCACCTTTGGCAGCCAGAAATTGACCTGCCGATCCTTGGCATTGCCTCTGTTATGGGAGCCTTGGTGTTAACGCAAGTCATTTAGACGAAGTTTGTAGTCCTCTCCTCAGTTCCACTAAAAATCCACTACTGCAATCAGGGATATCTTTTATGCGGTTTGTTTTTTTGATTCCTGATTATGACAATAGCAAAACCCATAGCTGGATAAACTATACAGTGCAGCGATCGCGGATGCAGTTCGTCAAAGATTGGTGGCTACGGCAAATGCGAGTCAACCAAGTCTATGGTGGCATCTTAAACATCATGCGTCACTGTGCAGTTGCCCGAAGTTGTGGAGTCGATGCGGTATTGGCTACCAAGCACGGGCACGATACCTATGGTGCCTATAATTTATACCCGAATCTCCCCTTTATCCGCTGGGCAGACCGCCAACCCGATGATATTTGTATTGTTCCAGATTGCGTTACTGAACTGATTAATCAAGTTGAAGGACCGGCGATCGCCTACCTACAATCTCCCATTTTCGTCTTTGATAACTTTGACTACCGAGATAGCCAAGTCGCACTATGGACAGATTCGCCTTACATGAAGTCTATTTGCCAAAAAACCTATCTAGAAAAAGAAATCCAAATTGTTCCAAATATTGTAGACAACCAGCTCTTCCCATTTATTCCCCAGTCAAAGCGTGAGCAAGGGCTTGTGTTTGCCTTTCCTCGCAAGGGACCAGAGTTTATTGCAAAGACTCAGGAAATCTACAAAGCCAAAGGAGGAAACCATTGGCACTTTGAGCTAATCGACGGTCTTAGCATTCATGAATTGGCTAAACAATTTCGGCGACCCCAAGTGTTTCTTGCCTCAGCAGAAATTGAGGGATGTGCTTTGCCGCCCCAAGAGTCTATGGCAGCAGGCGTTGTAGTGGTGGGTAAAACGGCAAGTGGCGCAAACTTTTGCATGGAACATTGTGAAACTGCCATGACAGCAGAAAACCCTAAAGAAGCGGCTCAATGCCTCATAGATTTAGAAAATGCCGCACTGCGTGACAAGCTGTCTTACAACGCTCATCAACACATCAGTTGCTATTTTCCAGAAAACGACCCCTCTGAGTTTTGGCATCAGATTATTCATCGATATGCAATGACTGCTCCAGAAAAGATCAATGCCCTGAGAGAAGACAAATAGAATATCCAACTAAGCTAGCCAAGAACTTATGGAAGTTAAAAATTCAATTGGATAATCATTCTATTCAATAAGGGACTTAAGCCCCTTGTGCAAACAGCTAGTCATACCGGATTAATTTCTAAACTGTTACAATCCTCCTGTTTTTGCAATCTGAATTCACGTCAGCTTATTGCGAAAAATGCCATTACTGCGGAAACAGAGCTTTGAGGGTTTTCGCTTCGGTGGCTGCATTGTGATTTTGAGCAACCAGTTTTGCCCCAGTTTTGCCCATTTCCTCTAGCTGATCAAGTGGAGTATGAATGGCAACTTGCATTGCTTCTTTCAAAGCGCTTACTGAGCCAGAGGGAACTAGCCAGCCAGATTTGCCGGGTTGAACTAATTCAGGAATGCCTGCGATATAAGTGCTGATGACAGGGCGGCACAGTGCCAAAGATTCCATAATCACAACAGGCAATCCTTCCGCAAAGCTAGGAACTAGCATCACTTGGGCTGCCAAAATTTGCTGCTGTACCTGTTCGTTGGTTGCCCAGCCTGTGATTTCAACATGATTTTCTAGGTGAAACTGGCAGATCATCGCCTCAATTCGTTCTCTCAACGGACCATCACCCACTAGTACGAGTTTGAAGTCATGTCCTTCGGCTGCAAGTTGACCGGCTGCCTCAATCAAAAGTAGGTGCCCTTTCTGCTCACTCAAGCGCCCAATGCAAACAAATCGCGGCTGCGTTGGTAGCCGTGTGTAGGGGTGTTTCAAAAACATTTCATCGACTCCACAATGAACGACGTGAATTTTTGACCACTGTGGATAGTCGCACCAGCGATACAGTTGACTCCGACCAAAGGAACAGACGGATACCACAAAGGCGGCACGTTTGATTTTTTCGGTTAGGGAGATAGCTTGGGGCTTATCAAATTCTTCGGGACCATGCACAGTCAGGCTGTAAGTTGGACCGCCCAATTCACGGCACAGCATAGCAACGGTTGCTGAGTTGGTGCCAAAGTGAGTATGAACATGGGAAATTTTCGCTGTGTTGAACCAACGTAGTAGAACGCAGGCTTCTGCGAGATAGGCGAGATGGTAGACTAAGCCGCGATCGGATGAGTGACCCACTGTGTAAGCTAATTCAACAGCTTTTAAGAAACGCAATGGATGGTTGAATGCCACATTGATAGTGCTGCTAAGCAAGCCAGAAACGCCTTTCTGTAGCACATATCGGGTTTTACTGGCTTCTTGTTTGTCGGCTTCGTCAATAATTTCGGCAGCCAGCGATCGAATCGAGAACCGACTGACGGGCACTCCAGCCGCTTCTAGAGCCACAATTTCTCGGCGAATGAAACTGTGGCTAGTTTTGGGATATTGATTGACAAGATAGGCAATATTCATCGCAAGATCATTAAAGGGAACAACCAGATCAGTAACTGAGTTTTTCAAAAAACTAGGGAAGATGCAATGTAAGTATTTAGTATTTGGGTCGGTAGCAAGCTTGCATTCTGAGAAGTTGCTCAACGTTCTAACAGTTTTTCTCTAAAAATGGCATCGTCAAATACCGAGACTTAAGCAAATAAATATCTTAACCCTAACAATAGTTCGGACAAAATTTGAGCAGATTTTGAGGCTCAAACCCTGATTCAACCGTGGACGGGGTCTTTTTTTCAAAGTTAGGAGCAGAGTTAACTTTGAAAAAACAGCTTAATCCTTGAACCATAAGCTCTGAAAGCCTTGTAAAACCGTTCAAAAAACTGTCCGGAGTATTGTT
>CASBQE010000183.1 GCA_949127665.1 Synechococcales cyanobacterium PMM_0083 | reverse complement strand
CCAGATAGGGAAGATTCCAAATTAAGGGCGAGGGGCAACTGCAAGCTACCCACGTTCAACGCGCTGAAAAACAGAGACACTGGGAAAATCAGCCAGACATTCATGCCAATGAGCATGGCGATCAGCAGCGACAAAAAGCCGAAATTGCTGGAAATGCTAGGAATCAAGCGATGGTAGACGGTGAGAACCTGCAAAGCTCCGGCAATGCCTGCCAAGCCACCGCAAATGGCGAAGGCGCTCAATAGCTGCCGAATCGAGGGAATGCCCAACACGTACGAGGCTCGAAGATTTTGCCCCACGGCTCGAAGCTGCAAGCCAAAATAGGTGCCGCGCAGGGTGATCAGCGTCAGAATGACTGCCGCGATCGCAATCATTAGCGCGATGGGACTCGCATCGGTGTTGGCGATCGTCGGCAGGGACAGGGAATCTGAAAATGGCTCTGTGCCGCTCATGGAAGCCACGCCTTCCTTTTTCCAGGGACCAAAAACGAGATAGAGTGCTAATCCATCAGCCACAAAATTCAGACCCAATCCCGCAAAAATTTCGTTGACCCGTCCATAAACGTTGAGTACTCCTGCCAGGATGCCCCAGAGGACACCGCCTAAGCCCCCCACCAAAATCGCTAACCCCATAACAACCCAAGGCGGCAAGACATCTTGAGTTAACCGCATGACCGCCGTTGCCGAGATCGCCCCAAAGGCAATTTGTCCTTCAATGCCCAAGTTATACAGCCCAGCCGTGAACGTAAACAATAGCCCACTGGTACACAGCAGCAAAGGGACTAACGTGGCGATCACTCGTGCAATGCGATCGGGCGTACCAAATGCCCCTACTGCCATGTTGACAATCACTTCCGCTGGAGAAGCACCCGCTAGGACAATTAAAATTGCCACCAGTAATAGGGCGATCGCGAGGGAAGCAGTTTGATAGTAAAGCGATTTGGGCATGGGCTAGGAAATAGGAAATAGGTTGACTTTACGTTACGAGATCAAATCTGCCGCCGATTAGTTGACCCAATTTTTCAGCGGTTAGGGTTGCCGTTGCGATCGGCTGAGACACTTTGCCGCTACAGAAGACAATCACGCGATCGCTGTACTGCATGATTTCATCCAGGTCGGAGGACATGAACAAAATTGCGGTGCCGCCTTCGCAACGAGCAATCAACTGTTGCCAAACCCACAGCGTCGATTCAATATCTAAGCCGCGTGTCGGATGCTCCATCAGCAGCAGGTTGAGCGGCACGGGCAGGAGGGCTAACTGGGTGCGCTGCTGGTTGCCGCCAGAGAGTCGTTCGACCCTGGAGCTGGGTTTGCCGCGAATGTTAAATAGGGCGATCGCCTGCTGAGTTTGCTCCAGGGTGCCCTGCCAATCGACAAACAGCCCTTTGGGAGGCGTTCTTAGGGCAACATGATCGTGAATCGTCAGTCCTCGAATCAGCCCATCCTGCAAGCGATCGGCGGGGGAGTAGCCCACTCCCGCTTTCAAAAAGGCGTTATAAGGCTGATGAGTCAAATTTACATCATCAATTTTCAGTGTGCCTGTGGAAGCTTTTAGCAAGCCCGCACACAGTAACAACAAAAGCTGTTGACCGCTTCCTTCCAGCCCTGCCAGACCAATCACTTCGCCCCGATGCACTGCCAGATCAGCGATCGCCAGGGTTTGGCGATCGTCCCCAAAGCGAACGTCGGTTAACTGCAAGGCAATGGCTGACTGGCGCGTTTGAGGCTTCAGCGGCAGCGCCAATTCTCGCCCAAACATCAGGTCGATCAACTGGCGATCGGGGGCGGGAATGGGCAAATTTCCCACTACTTTTCCCTGGCGTAATACCGTCACCTCATTGCAGAGTGCTTCCACATCTTCTAGTTTGTGGGAAACAAAAATCACCGATTTCCCATCGGCGACTAGCTGCTTCATTGCCGCAAATAGAGCGGTTTTTTGGTCAACCGAAATGCCTGTTGTGGGTTCATCCAAAATCAGAGTTTTCACGCCTAGGGAGAGTAAACGCAAAATCTCTAGCTGCTGGCGTTCGCCCACCGTCAGATCACTGACCTGACGGTGAATGTTTAAATCAAAGTTGAATTGGGTGGCAAGGGAAGTCAAATTTTTGGCAGCTTGGCGACGATTGATCAACAGCCCGCCCGGTCTGCCCGCCATAAAATTATCTAAAACCGAGAGGGGCGGAAAATCGAGCGGGTCTTGGTGTAACATGCCAACCCCAACCTGAATGGCATCGGCGGGAGTGCGAATTTCAACCGGGATGTCGTTTAGCAACACCTGACCGCGATCGCGCCCAATAAACCCGCTCAGCACCTTCACCAGCGTACTTTTTCCGGCTCCGTTCTCTCCCAACAGCCCATGAATCGTGCCTGCCGCAACCCGCAGAGACACGTCTTCATTTGCCTGAACGGTGCCAAACCGCTTTGAGATGTTTACCAGTTCAATATGCATGGTGGGGAGTGCTGAGTGCTGAGTTGAGAGTGCGGGGTTGAGAGTGCTGAGTTATTGGCATTTCTTTCCTTTTGCCTCCTACCTCTCGCCTCTCACCTCTCTTACTTACTTGATCCTTGCATTCCAGCCAAGAGTTGGGGCATGTACCAAATTTGCTGATCGGTTGCCTTTTCCCCAGCCTTGAGGAACGGCGACCCATCTTGATAATTCAAGGCACCTTTGTAAAGGTCAATACTGCCATCACCCATGCCTTTGATGAATTCAGCCATCATCGGGGCTTTGTCGCCCAACGCTTTGCCGTCCATGAATCCGATCATCGAATCTGCACCGTTGAGGTCTTTGAAGTTGGGACCGAGCCAAACAAACTCATTGGGCATCTTGCCTGCGATCGCCGTTTCAACCGCAGTCGTATACGACGGCACCCAATTGTAAAACGGCACACCCAGACAAATATCCGGGGCAAGATTGCAACCTGTCTTCAAGTCATAATGAACAAACTTAACTTTTTTGCCTGCTTCTGCGGCTTTCTTGCCCTGCACCGCTACCTCAGGCGTATCAATTCCCGACATCACTACGTCATAACCGCCGTTGTAAAAATCATCCGCAACCTTAGTGGGATCAAGGGTTTTACCGGGAATGTTGAACCAGAAGCCAATCCAGGTCACTTTAAATTGCAAATCCTTAGGGTCTTTTTTGCGATAGGTTTCCCAGCAATGTTTAGCTCCCAAGTAAGCAGCCGACACATAGCGACGGGTTTCATCATTAATTAAGGGTCCCACATAGCCAATTTTGCCAGTCTCAGAACCCAGAGCAGCGGCACAACCTGCCATCATCTTGCCGTATTCCATCCGCCCCATGATGTTGCCAAGATTGGGCTGGTTTTTGAAGTTTTTGCCTGCTTTCCAGGCATAGTCTCCAGAGGCATGAATGATCGGCATATCAGGATGTTTTTTTGCTGTTGATAGCGCATCATCTTTAAAATCGTCAGAACTGAAGATGATCAGTTTTGCCCCTTTAGAAATCAAGTCGTCAGCCACCTGAGAACCGGTTACGTTGGGGCGATCGCCCGGATTCACCTTATCCACATATTCCAATTTAATCCCCAGATTTTTGGCAACTTGTTCCATGCCTTCATAGTGCGCTTGGTTCCAACCGCCATCATTTTTAGGACCCACAATCACCAGCCCCACTGTATAGTCTTTGGTGCCTGTTGTTGGGGAAGGCGAAGTCGTTTGAGCAGTTGGAGTCGGGTTGCTACACGCGCTTAAAATTGCTCCCAGCGCTGCAACCTGCCAGAAGCGCTTGATCATAAAAATAGGACGAGCTAAAAATACGCTAGGACGGTTCATTTTTTTCGCTTTCATACTTCACTTTTCACAGATGATTGGAACTCATTAGCAGGGTCATAGATTCAAGAACAATGTAGGATAATGCGCCATTGAATTTGGCAAAAATCCACAGTCGATTGTTCCATTAAGGCGATCGCTCAGCTTAAAAAATGTATCCTCAATAACACTTCAGCAGGTCTTTGCTTAGGGCACCTCGAAAATCTGACTACTACTTTTTAGATGCAATCAGGGAATTCTAAATGCAGAATCGCTACTCTGGAAATAGCATCGTCACTTTAAAAGTTTGCCAGCAAATAGGGCACCATCCAATCCTATGTCTCATCCCACGTCTAAAAAATCAATTCCTGAAAAAGACTTGCTTGAATCGGCTCCCCATATGGATATTAATCAATGGCTTGAACGTTTGCGGCGTAGCGATCGCGCCCTTTATAACTCAATGGCGCTAGAGGTTTGGTCGATCGCCCGCACCATGGATAACCTAGTTCCAGGTTTTTGGAATCGCTTCATGAAAAACCGTCAAACCGCGCTAAAAGAATTTGTGATTCAACATAGAAGAGAAGGAAATAGGGAATAGGGAATAGGGAAATGTCGAATGTCGAATGTCGAAGGGGGCAAACGATGATAAACATCAAATCTTGCTCTATTACTTGCCATATAGCCCTATCGGGCATTCATAACTCACCATTCATAACTCGTCATTCGTAACTCGCCATTCGTAACTCGTCATTCGTAACTCGCCATTCGCAACTCGTAACTCGTCATTCGTAATTTGTAATTCGTCACTTTTTAAATGAATTCCACATCGACCCTTTCAGTTTGGCAGCAGCTTAAAAATCGCGAAATTACTTGTGAAGAAGCGCTGCGGTGGCTAGTGGATGAAGATGGCACCGTCACTCTCAGTTTGTTGGATGTGGAGGTCAGCTATCGTTTTCTGCGCGAGTTTCCTGATCGCACGACGTTGCCGCCACTGCTGCCGCTGCTGTTGTGGCAAAACTGCTTTTACCTCGGCTGTCCGGTGCCCGTCTCGCTGGATACGATTCGGCAATTGAGCGATCGCACTTTCACCAACATCAAAATCATTCCCGTTACCGACAAAAGCTACACCACCTGGTATCGCACCAAAAATATTGATGCCAATCGCCTCAGTTCTCAACCGTTTATTAACCCACTGACGGGGGAACAGGAACAGGAAAACATTAGCGAGATTACCCGCGAACTGCTGGCAAAAGCCGTCGATCAAATTGGGCGAATCAAAACCATCATTTCAGGGGCATTGCGGAACCGTGCCAGCGATATTCACCTAGAACCCACAACGGAGGGTTTGCGAATCCGCTATCGAATCGATGGCATTCTCCGAGACATTACCCTACTGCCGCCAGAGATTAGCCGTCGGGCGATCGTTGCACTCAAGGTCATGGCAGATATGGATATTGCCGAAAGTCGTCGTCCCCAAGATGCCCGAATTGGAGACAAATACACCAGCGGATCGGAAGCGGATTTAGGGCTGGATATGCGGGTTAGCACCTTGCCCTGCGTCGGTGGTGAAAAAGCAGTAATTCGGCTGCTGCCGCGCGAAAATCCCTTCGCTGGCATGAATGAGTTGGGCTTTAGCGATCGCACCCTGGCAATCTATCAAGGCTGGTTGAAGCAGCCCCAGGGCATGATTATTTTCACCGGTCCCACTGGCTCTGGCAAAACCAGCACGTTATATACCAGCCTGCAAACCGTGGCGACTGAGTACGTGAATGTGGTGACCGTGGAAGATCCGGTGGAATATATTTTGCCCCGGATTACCCAAACCCAGGTGCATGAACTAGCGGGAATGACCTTTGCCGCAGGGCTGCGCGCCATCCTCCGGCAAGATCCTGACATCATCATGCTAGGCGAAATTCGCGATCATGAAACTGCCGAAACTGCGTTCCGCGCGGCTCTCACCGGACACCTGGTACTCACCACACTCCACACCAACGATGCCGCCAGTGCCATTCCCCGACTCAAAGACATTGGTCCCGATCCCGGTTTGATTAGCGATGCGCTGCTGGGCATTGTGGCACAGCGGCTCGTTCGCAAAGTTTGCCTCAATTGTGCCGCCCCCTACACGCCCACGGAATCTGATTTAAAGCTGCTAGGGATTCATCCAGAACAGGCAAAATCTGAGGAATGGCGCGTGGGTAAAGGCTGCGCTCGCTGTTTCCACTCTGGCTATTCAGGACGGGAGGCAATTATCGAACTGCTGGATGTGGATGATACCCTGCGGCAAATTATTTATGAAGGCACCATGACTCAGATGTATCGCTATCTGGCAGAGTCGGGGTTTGAGTCGTTTCGGATCGCCGCGATCGCCAAAGTCACCAGCGGCATCACCACCATTCAAGAAGTGCTGCGCGTTCTGCCCCACAGCGCCATGAGCCGTCGCTCTGCTAATCTATCTTCATAGTCTTCAGCCCGAAATTATGTTCGTAGTACCCTTCTGTTCTCTTCCCTTACGCTCCTACCAAGCTACACTGAAACCGAGATATAGCAATACCACTATGAGGATTTAATCGTGTTGAGTGGCATTAAACATCAGGTAGTTGTTGGCAAGGATGGCAAAATTGAGATTCAAACGTCTGAATTAGCAGAAGGAACTGTTGTTGAAGTGATTGTTTTAGTTGAACAAGATGGTGTTGAGCCAAATGCTAGCCAATCTACTTCACAAGATGCGACAGAGTATTTGCTGTCTACTGAAGCCAGTCGCTACCTCTTGATGACTGCTATTCAAAACATCGAAACAAAGACTAACCTAGTTAGTTTTACGCCTAAAGAATGGAATGAAGAATATAACATTCGCTCCTGAGGCATTTGAACAATTTAACGACTAGGCAGCACAAGATAAGAAGATTTATCGCAAGATCATCACTCTGATTAATGATATTCTTCGTCAATCTTTTACTGGACTTGGTAAACCTGAACCTCTAAAGCATGAACTAAGTGGTTATTGGTCGCGACGGAGTAGGGATGAACACCGTTTGGTGTATGAAGTGACTGAAACTGAAGTCATTATTTTGAGTTGTCGATTTCACTATGATGGCTGAATCAATTTGCGATCGCCCTTTCTCTCAAAACTGCGATCGCCCGTCAAGCAAGCCATTTGATAAAACGTGGATCAGTCGAAAGCAGGCAGGAGGAGAGGCATAGGTTTGTAATTCCACCGTGCAGCGATCGCCCTCTATGTCAGTATGATGCAAGGTAAAAACAGTCTCCTTGGTGCAATGAACGAAGCCCTCCTCGCCATTTTTCAGCAAGCTTATCGAGATCTTGATCTGTTTCCCCTGATCGAGCCAGAGGAGATTGAGAGCTTTCGGGTGGACTATAGGCGCGAGGTGCTGGTGCGGCTGAGGCAAGAAGTAAATGCTTCCGTCAAGGATCAAAAATTTGTATTTGCCGGACATCGCGGCTGTGGTAAATCGACGTTGCTGAAGCGATTTGCGATAGAAATGCAGCCCCAACACTTTGTGGTGTTCTTCTCTATTGCCGATTTGATTGAGCCATCGGCAGTCACCCATCGCAATATTTTGTATGCGATCGCCCTACAGCTCCTAAGCGCCGCCACTCAACAGAATATCCCGATTGCAGATGATATTAAAGAAAGCTTGTTGGGCTGGATGACCACGACTCACAAGCAAAAAGAGGAGAAAACCACCAAGTCTGAAATCGGATTGGGACTGGACAAATTGCTTCCGATGGCAACCCTCAAGTTTCAAAAAGAGCAGGCGTTTCGGAATGAAATTGAGCGGGTCTATGAAAAGAGGGTCGCGGATTTAGTCGGCAAAGCGGATCGGATTGCGGCGGCGATTGAAACCACCACTAAAAAGCCTGTGCTAGTCGTGATTGATGACCTCGACAAGCTAGATTTGGATCTGGTCGAGTCGCTCTATCTCAACAACATTAAAGTGTTGTTTTCACCTGGATTCCGAATTGTGTTTACGATTCCGATCTCGGCGACCCAAGAGCCAAAGGTGATGGGAGCGCTGACTTCAGAAGGCATCGTCCGCCCCTCGTTGTTTCCGGTGTCCAAGTTTTACGCCAAGCAAGACTGCCGTGATCCCCAAGCAGAGGCGATCGCCAAAACTGTGCAACTCTTTCTATCGGTCTTAGCTAAACGCATTCCCCCAGACCAGATTGAACCAGAAACCGCCCGCAAAATGGTGCTGAAGAGTGGCGGCGTGATGCGCGAACTGGTGCGAATTGGGCGAGAATGCTGCACCGAATGTATGGTGCAACTGGAGCTAGACCCCGATCGCACCGATCTAAAAATCAACGATCAGATTCTGACGGTGGCGCTGCGAAATCTCCGCAATGACTTTGCTCGCCAGATTGGCACAAAACTGTTTCCTGCCCTGGTGCAGGTTTACGAGACGCTGAATAACGAAGAAACAGACAGCGATGCCTTTGTGAAATTGCTGCATGGTCTGATGGTGCTGGAGTATCAGAATGATGCTCTGTGGTATGACGTGCATCCGATTGTGGTGGATCTGCTGCGACAGAAAGCGTTGATTCAGTGAACGCTATGCCTCAGCCTGCCATCACTGACCCCTCAGAACTCAACCCTGCAAACCAGCGTAGTTTGCGGCGGTTGGTGCTGTCGGTGCAGGCAGGTTTACACAAACTGAATCTGCTGATTGCCATCTGTGATAATCCCCTATATCGGGATGAACTGATTCGCGCCTATGAGGCAGAACTGAACGCAAACGGCATTGCCTGTTACCAGGCACAGTTGAATCACCAACAGCCCAGCCTCAAGCAAAGTCTGCTGGATTGGCAGGCACAGACTCCCGATTGGCAGGAAACCTCAACGCTGGTGACGGTGCGCGGCGGCGATGAATTGCTAGCCGTTCGCTTGCAGCAACCCAAATCTGCCCAGGAACGGTTTTTCTTTTCGGTGCAGTGGACGCGGGAGGGTTTGCGAGACTTTCAGTTTCCGATTGTGCTGTGGGTGACAGAGGCAGTGGCACAGGGTTTAGCACAGCAGGCTCCCGATTTTTGGAGTTGGCGCGGCGGCGTATTTGAGTTTACCCAGCCAATGGCGTGGCAGATGCTCAATCCACTCCAAGGAGATCAACCCCAACCAGAAACCACCGAGCAATCCGAACCCTTGGCAGACCCGATTGAACTGGAACAGCAAATCGCCGCCCTGCAAGCCGAAGACCCCGATTCACCCCTGCTAGACAGCTTGTATCAGAGTTTGGGCAAGACGTATTATCAGCGCCTAGAGCGAGGAATTGCGGTCGATCGCCCCCAGGAAACGGCAAAGGCGATCGCCGCCTTTGAAGCCGCTATTATCCGCCGGGAAGTCCTGACTGACCCACTACCATTAGCTAACAGCTTAGATTACTTGGCAAGGTTGTACTATTTTCAAGGACGCTATAGGGAGGCAGAACCGTTGTATCTACGTGCCCTCCAGATCCAAGAGCAGCAGTTAGGGGCAGAGCATTCCGATACCACCTCCAGTCTGAATAATTTGGCAGCGTTGTACCGCTCCCAAGGACGTTATGGCGAGGCAGAACCGTTGTTTCTGCGCGCCCTCCAGATTTGGGAGCATCAGTTAGGGGCAGACCATCCTGATACCGCCACCAGTCTGAATGATTTGGCATTGTTGTATGAGTCTCAAGGACGCTATGGCGAGGCGGAACCGTTGTTTCTGCGCGCCCTCCAGATTCGTGAGCAGCAGTTAGGGACAAACCATGCCCATACCGAGAAAACGCGAGGAAGTCTTGCCATTCTTTACGATGACATGGCAACTCAGTTCAAACTGCAAGGGCGCTTCGACAAAGCTGTGGAATATCTAGAAAAAGCGATCGCCTTGCGTCAGTTAGCCAAGTGAAAGGGAGTGATCCACAGTTGACGCATTAACGGAGATTTTCCTTATCTTCTTAGCACCATAATTTAGGTGGGCAAACGGCTCAGCGATCGCAACATCCGCTGACGCAAGACCTGTTGAGGCAGATGCAGGAGTGATGATGGAGAAAAGGCAAAAGGGAAAGAGCCAATAGAATAGACTTAGGCAAAACAAATCTAGCTGCTATGAATACTCAATTAGTTGACTCACTGATTCAAGTGATCCGCTCTCTCCCGGATGAAGAACGCGCTCTTTTAGGAGAAAAACTGTCTACAGCCGATCCGATAGAAGTATCAACCGATCGCTTGGAAACAGAGGAAGCGGTTGGCGTTTTTCTTGCCTTGGGACGAAATGCCGCTTCCGGTCAGCTAAAAAATACTGCTGTTAATCACGATCGCAGCATCCGCTGACGCAAGACCTGTTGCGGCAGATGAGGGGATGCTAGAGTGGCGACTACGAGAGGTAGAAGGGGGACGTGACCATGAACATTGAGGAGCGTTTGCAGAGAAAACGGGAAGAGGTTTTGGCAGTCGCCGCAAAGTATGGTGCCTATCACGTCCGGGTCTTTGGCTCGGTCGCACGGGGCGAGGCAGACTCAGACAGTGATATAGATTTTCTGGTTGAAATGGAGGCGGAACGCAGCTTATTTGACTTGGGTGGCTTGCTGATGGAATTACAAGACTTACTGGGTTGTCAGGTTGATATTGTCACCGAAAAAGGACTGCGACCCAGAATCCGCGAGCGAGTTCTCAGCGAAGCTGTACCTCTGTGAGAGACGATCGCGAGAAACTGCAAGATATT